>CAYNTE010000051.1:10725-19366 GCA_964399615.1 uncultured Thermomicrobiales bacterium | reverse complement strand
TCTGATCCGCGATCGCCTGCACATCGTCGGTGCCGGGAGTCACCAGGCAGTCGCCGTTTGCTGTGACGCGCTCCGCCACTTCCAGCCGCAGGTCGCGAGGAATCAGGGGTTGAGGGGGCGGCGCAAACAGGTCGTAAATGTCATACATCTGTTCCCGGCCAAGTTCGAGGATGTCGCGAAAGCCCTTGGTCGCCACCAGCACGGTTTTGGCGCCTTTGCGCTCGATGATTGCGTTCGTCACCAGGGTGGTGGAGTGAACGGCAAGCTCGACCTCGCGCGGCTCGATCACGCCTCGATCTATCAACTCATTCCAACCGCGGACGACCCCGTGTGACGGGTGGCGCGCATTGGTCAGCACCTTGTGCCGGGCTATGAGTTCGCCTGCTCCGAGATCAACGAGGACGAAGTCTGTAAACGTGCCGCCGACATCGATGGCGATGCCTATCCGTCGTTGATCTCCCGTGCCCAATCATCAACCCCGCTTCCTCAAAAGCTCAAACGAGCGTCAAGAATCCCTGGTCAGTTACTCGCGCTTCGGGGATTACCGAGAGCGCCATGAACGCCAGCAATCCGAACGGCGACGCCAGCGCCGCACCTAGCTCACGCGCTGTTTGCTCCATAATCTCAAATTGTTCGGCAACGATATGCAGCGGTTGGTCGCTGAGGATTCCAGCGACCGGCAGCGCCAGTTCCTCAATTACTTCACCTTCCGACACCGCCACTAGTCCGCCCTGCAGCTCGGCTGTGCGCTGGACGGCTCGCAAGATGTCATTGTCGTTCGTCCCGACTACCACGATATTGTGGGCGTCGTGCGCAATTGAGGACGCCAGCGCGCCGCGCTTCAGCCCGAAGCCCTGGATGTAGCCAACGCCGACGTTGCCGGTCGCATGATGTCGCTCAACACAGACCAGTTTCAGCAGATCGCGGTCCAGATCGACTGCTCCATCACCCGGCTCGTCGAGCGTGATGAGGCGCGTGACGATCTGGCCGTCGACGATGCCGACAGCCCGGTCGTAATTTGCAGGGTCGATGGTGAATTCCGCGCCAGAGACTGCATGAATATGCACCGTATTGTGGAGCGTCTCAGGGATCGTCGAGACCGTCTCGAAGCGCGCCTCGCCATCTTCTGCGACGAGCTGGCCCTGCCAGTACACCTGCGAGACGCGGAATTGCTGCAAGTCCTCCAGCACCACCAGATTGGCCCAATACCCCGGCGCGATCGCTCCCACTCGGTCGAGTCGCCAGTAATCCGCGGTGTTGAAGGTCGCCATCCGGATTGCCCGCACAGGATCGAGCCCCGCGGCCACTGCTCGGCGCAATGTCTCGTCCATATGTCCCTGATGCAGGAGCATCGCGCAATCGCGGTCGTCGCTGGCGAAACAACAGCGTGGATAGGTTGCATCCGTCACCAGCGGCAGCAACTCCAACATATTGTGCTCGGTCGATCCCTCCCGCAGCATGAGCATCATGCCGCGCTCAAGCCTGTCGCGACCTTCTTTAAGTTCCGTCGATTCATGGTCGCTGGTGATGCCAGAGAGCGCGTAGGCGTCCATCAACCTGCCTCGCACGCCTGGTGCGTGACCGTCGCGTCTCCGGTCACCGGCGGCTTCCAGACGCTCGAAGATGTCGCCGTCACCAGCGAGCACTCCCGGAAAATTCATCATCTCGCCGAGGCCCACCGCAGCAGGGTTCCTCAACCCCTCCTTGATGCGGTCCGTCGTCATCGTCGCCCCAGCCGTCTCTGCCGGACTGGCAGGAACACACGAGGGCACAGTGAAGTGGACGCCAAGTGGTAGCGATTGACTCGCCTCGACCATCGCGTCGAATCCGGCGATGCCGGCGACGTTGGCGATCTCGTGCGGGTCGGTCACGACCGCGCCGGTCCCGTGCGGAACGACAGCTCTGGCGAATTCTGGTAGCCAGAGTAGCGAACTCTCGGTGTGGATGTGACCGTCGATGAACGATGGAGCGAGATATGCGCCGCCCAAATCGACAGTCTCGTGCGCCTCATGATAATCACCGGTGCCGATGATGCGTCCATCTGCAATCGCGACGTTTGCCTCCTGGATCTCACCGGTGAAGACGTTCACCAATCGGCAATTGGAGAGTATGAGATCGGCCGGCTCATCTTCTTGAGCGATGCGTAGCGCGCGGCGCCACCGTTCCACCATCAGATCGTCTCCTTAGTCATTGATGCGGCGTGACAGGAATATCAATGTCTGTGTCACGTGTTCGAGTTCATTCGTGATCAGCTCCGGCAGTGCGTCGAGCGCCGAGAACGGGATCTCTCTGGTGCGGCGGAGTGCGATGCCACGTTCGACCGGATCCCAGGTCAGCTTCTCATTCGGCGCGAGGTAGCCACGCTGGATTCCAGGAATCGAAATGCGCGCCAGCCGCTCCAGCGCGTGCCGTCGCCGGGTGTTCTCTTCATCGACGAACATGCCGGTCAGCGTAGCCCAGACGTCCACCTCATAACCGTCGAGTCCGATGCGAACATCGACGTGCCCCTCGGCCAGATCACAGGCAACGCACCACCGATTCTCGTCGTCGAAGGTGCCATACGCCCAGAAACCCGCTTGTTTGAGGCGCTCCACCACGGGCTCCAGCGCCTTTTGATGGTCAGCTATCGTCATGATTCTGAATCAAACCAATCGTTAGCGAGCTGCGCGACCCTGCGGACAAAGATTCGCGTGTGATCGGAAGCGTCTTCTCGGATCTGGACCACAAGATCGGGCTGAAGCACGAAATGCTCCCAATGCTGTGCCTCGGCCTCCAGCCTTGAAGAGGCTTGGTGTACTTCGTTGCGAATTTCCGCGATGCTGAGACCTTGCTCCTTCAGGGCCGCAATACGACTCAATCGTTCGATGTGTTCCGTCGTGTAGTAGGCTGATCTGCCGTGTCCCTTCGATGGCGGCACCAGACCCTGGGCAATGTAGTAGCGAATCGTGCGCGCTGAGATGCCACTGGCTTCTTCGAGCTCTTCCATCGTAAATCGAGGGTCTGCGGTACCCGACACAACTACTCCCAACCAACGGTAACGCTCTCTGGACCTTATAATAGATGGCAAGCGATTGTACTTCGCTCCGTTCCATGTCGGGAGCGCCAAGATGTTGCCACGATACATTGGCATGATCCACCTTCCTCCATTGCCAGGCTCGCCACGTTCGGACCGTTCTCTGGATGAGATCGAGGCGTTCGTGCTGGCTGATGTCGAGGCGCTGGTCGAGGGTGGCGTCGATGGCATTATGATCGAGAATTTCGGAGACACCCCATTCACCGCCGGTCGCGTTGCACCGCACACCGTTGCCTCCATGACGCGTATCGTGCTAAGTATCCGTAAGCAGGTTACCTGCCCGATTGGTGTCAATGTGCTGCGAAATGACGCTGCGTCAGCCTTGGGAATTGCCAAGGCGACCGACGCGCAGTTCATACGCGTAAATATTCATACAGGCGTGATGGCCACCGACCAGGGGATCATCACGGGCGAGGCCGACGAAACGTTGCGACTGCGAGCACAACTCGGTGCAACCTCGATTGCCATTATGGCTGACGTGCTGGTCAAGCACGCATCGCCGCTTGGCGAGATCACGATTGAGGACGCTGTCGAGGATACGCTGCATCGGGGACTGGCCGACGCTGTCATCGTCAGTGGGTCCGCCACGGGCAAGCCAGCGAATCGTGAGCAGGTCGAACGTGCCTGCCGCGCCGCGGGCGAATCGCCAGTCTATCTCGGCTCGGGTGTGACGCTGGACAATCTGGCGGAATTTGTCCCACCAGCCTACGGCGTCATCGTCGGCACGGCCCTAAAACAAGACGGCAAGGTCGACGCTCCAGTGGACCGAGAGCGCGTCCGGCGCTTGGCCGATCAATTTTCGCGCTAGCGTTTGGTTCCAGTTTTCGGGGGACCAATCTGATGTGTGAACACTCAACCAGAATGAACATAGGTGCAACATGACAACGAAAATCGAAACCAATTTCCCGGAGAGTGCATCCGAAGAAGGGGTGACCTGCCCCTCGTGCGGATCGAATGTCGACGGCGACTCGCTCTGGCAACGCTACCGGGTCTGCTCCAACTGCAACCATCACGCGCGTATTGGGGCCTGGGATCGCCTTTCCATGCTGGTTGACCAAGATTCATTTGAGGAGATTCATCAGAACCTCGTCACTATGGACCCGTTGGAATTCACTGATTCCAAGCCGTATCGAGAGCGTGTGCTCGCTGCCCGAGAGAAGACCGGGCTGAATGAAGCCGTACTCACTGGTCGCGCCACGATCCGCCGTCAAGCATGTGTCGTCGCGATTGTCGACTTCGGCTTTCTTGGTGGCAGCATGGGCTCCGTGGCTGGCGAGAAGATTGCCCTCGCGTTTGAGCATGCCATCGACCGTAAGCTCCCCATCCTCACTGTCGTTGCGAGCGGCGGTGCGCGAATGCAGGAGGGCATGCTGAGTCTAGTGCAGATGGCCAAGACCGCTGCCGCGGCTCAGCGCGCTCACGAGTCGAACGTTCCCTACATCTCAGTCGTTACTGATCCGACGACTGGTGGTATGTATGCCTCCTACGTCTCCCAAGGTGACATCATCCTGGCTGAGCCTGAGGCACTGATCGGATTCGCCGGGCCACGGGTGATCGCCGCGACGACCTCCGACTCCGGTGAAGATGAAGGGCTGAAGTCCCACACTGCTGAATATCTCTTCCAGCATGGTTTCATCGATTCCATTGTCGACCGGCCACGGCTGCGCGATACGCTCTCTATCCTCCTGCAGGCCTTCTCACGATCTCGTGCCAAAGTTGCCAAGGTCGATATGCCGGCCGTATCTCCTACCAACTCATCAACGGCAGACGCATGGGATACCGTGAAGCTAGCCCGGCACAACGAGCGGCCGACAGCGCTCGATTACATTCACCGCATCTCGCCGCATTTCATCGAGCTGCACGGCGATCGGGTGTTCGGCGACGATCCAGCCGTGGTTGCTGGGCTCGGCGAGGTCGGCGGCCGTGGTGTTGTCTTCATCGGTCTTGATCGTGGGCACGATGATCCGGCGCGACGTGGCGGACAGGCTCTCCCCGAGGGCTATCGAAAAGCCATTCGCATGATGAAGCTCGCCCGACGTCTGCACTGCCCGCTGGTGACCTTCATCGACACACCCGGTGCGTTCCTGGGCATTGAGGCTGAGGAGCGGGGTTTGGCAGCATCGCTTAGCAACTGCCTGGCCGAGATGAGCGTCCTCCCGGTGCCCGTCGTCTCCGTCATCATTGGTGAGGGAGGTAGTGGCGGCGCGCTGGCACTTGGCGTGGCTGATCGCATTCTGATGCAGGAGCACGCCATCTATTCCGTCATTGCTCCCGAGGGCGCAGCGGCAATCCTCTTCAGAGATCCCAGTCGCGCAGCCGAGGTGGCAGAATCGCTGAAGATCACGGCCCGCGATTGCGTCCAGCTCGGAGTTGCAGATCGATTGATCGCCGAGCCGGATGGAGGAGCGCACCGTGATGTCGATTTTGCCGCCAGCATGGTCAACGATGCTATTCTCTGGGCACTCGGACAGCTGCAAGATACCAGCAGCCAGAAGCTTGTCGAAGAGCGCTATCGCAAGTTCCGCCGGATGGGGCAAGTCAACCGCTATTGGCGCGAGCTCGTCCACCATCAGGCCGATGTCTTCGGCTCGCGGGTGGTCCGCGGTGTAGAGTCATTGCGAGATCGCTTCGGTGGCGATGAGCGGAGCGATGACTCGGAACCGGCTTTAGATAGCCAGAACGACGGCTGAAAAGGCGCATTGGAGAGTCATAGTACGGTGGCGATGGGGTCGCGCTCGGCGAAGGCCAGATTCAGCCGCAGACAGGTGCTGAGTGGCCTGGTTGGGTTTGGAGCAAGCGCACTGCTGGCCGCCTGCCGCGACAACGACCCCAACGAACCCCACACTCCTGACGAGGAACCAACGGCAACGCCGGTCGTGCAGCATGTCGAGGGCTACGAAGACCCGACCAAATGGCAAGGTCGTACGCTGACTATTTCTAGCCTCGGCGATGTCGGCGGCGGATACCTCGAAGCGCAGCAGTCCGCGCTCTTCGATGCCTTCACCCGTTTCACCGGCGCAGAGCTGGAGATCGTACGCACTGACCTCGACGAACTACGCCAGCAGGTCAATGCGGCCGACGTCAGCTGGAGCCTTTGCGATGTTTCGGCCGAAGACGTTATCCCGCTTGCCAGCGCCGGCATTATTCAGGAGCTGGACTTCGAGGTTATCCAGACCGAAAATCTCTTCAGCGGGCTGCGATTCGATCATGGCGTTGGTGGCAGCCTGATCGCCACCGTGCTCTCCTATCGCACCGATTTCTGGCCAGGACGGCGTCCCCGCACCTGGGACGATTTCTGGGATCTCGATGCATTCCCCGGCCCGCGTGGCCTGCAGGAAGCCCCCGAAGGCACGCTGGAGTTCGCGCTGCTTGGCGATGGTGTGCCGATCACCGAGCTGTACCCGATTGACGTCGACCGTGCGATCGAGAGTTTGAAACGCATTCAGGAGTCTGTGTTGTTGTGGTGGCGTCAGGGAGCGCAACCTACACAGATGATCGCGGCGGGCGATATTGGCATGACCGCGGCCTGGCACAATCGCATCTTCGATCTCAAAGCGAGCGGTGCGCCGGTCAATATTCAATGGGCGCAGGGTGCGCTGAGCGGTCAGTGTTGGGTGGTGCCGAGTGGCGCACCGGAAGCCGAGGTGGCGATGGACTTCATTAACTTTGCAACCCGCCCCGAGACCACCGCTGCCTTCTCGATGCTCTACCCTTTTGGTCCAGTCAACCGGCGTGCGTTTGATCTCCTACGCCCCGATATCTCGGCCCAGCTGCCTGGCTCACCACTGCACGATAGCAAGCAGTTCACCATCAATTTTGAGTGGTGGTCCCAGAATCGTGAGGCTGTCGCGGTGCGATTCGCGGAGTTCCTGGAGCAGATCCCTCCGCCAACTGAAGACTAGCCTCGGATCTGATGCGCCTTCACCAAGTCGATCAAGCCCGTCGCAGCCGTCGCGGAATCGACGAGTTTCGATCGCCACGCTTCCGGCAACTGATCGATCAGCTCTGCGTCGGCTCCGGCGAGTGCCAGCGCAATCCTGGATGTTGTATCGACTCCCTCGATGGTTTCAGGACTGGCGATGATGTCGAATTTGTCGAGCTCCAGCTCGGCGGCCCGCTCGGCAGTTATCTGCTCTGGTCGGTAGGAGATGAAGATTCGCGTGAGCGTCGGGTGGCTCAGATTGGCGATCCACTGGCAGAGTTCGTCCGGCAAGCCATCAATAGCTACCGCCATGTCAATCAGCGCCATCTCGCGCGAAACCCACTCCAGGAGCGGCGCGCCAGCCCGTGCGGTGTAGCTGTGGATCGTCAGATCTGGAAATGACTCATACGTTCGTCGCATGGCGTCGCTGCCGTGGACTTTCAGTGTCTGCTCAATCGCCGCGTTGCGCCGTTCCTCGACAATCCGGACCTCGGCGCCCGCGGCGGCGATTCCACTCGCCAGACCGCGCACCAGCAGCGCCTCGGGGTATGCGACATAGCCGATGGCGGTTGCCGGGAAGAAGGTCACCTTCTTCCCGGCAATCTCATACGCTTCGACGTGGTTGTTCGTGCCGATCATCAGCTGACGGCTACGCCCTCGCGCAATCGTCGCGCGGCGGCGACCATGTTCTCAAGCGATGGCCAGACTTCCTCATCGCGGCGTGTCTTCAAACCGCAATCCGGATTGACCCAGACAACGTCCTCACCGAGCACGCCGACTGTCGCCACCAGGCGCTCAGCCATCTCCTCGGTCTCCGGCACCCGGGCCGAGTGCACATCATAGACGCCGGGTCCGATCTGTTTGTTGTATTCGTAATCGGTGAACGCTCTCAGCAGCTCGTCGTTCGAGCGGCTATTCTCGATGGAGATGACGTCCGCGTCCATAGCGTCGATCGCTGGCAGGATGTCGTTGAATTCGCTGTAGCACATGTGCGTGTGAATCTGCGTGCGGCTGTCTGCGCCAGAGGCCGCCAGGCGGAAGGCGCGCGTCGCCCAGTCCAGGTACTCGTCCCATTCAGCGCGCACCAGCGGTAGCCCCTCGCGAAGCGCTGGTTCGTCGATCTGAACGATCTTGATTCCCGCGCTCTCCAGATCGGCCACTTCATCGCGCAGGGCGAGCCCGATCTGATAGGCCACCTCGTGCCGCGGGATATCTTCGCGAGCGAATGACCACTGCAGAATCGTTACCGGTCCAGTGAGCATTCCCTTCACCGGGCGATCCGTCTTTGACTGTGCATAGGTGATCTCACGCGTTGTCATTGGCTTGTCTCGGTAGACATCACCGACGATGATCGGCGGTCGCACGCAGCGCGTGCCATACGACTGCACCCAGCCGTTTTGCGTTGTGATGAAGCCCTGGAGCAGCTCGCCGAAGAATTCAACCATGTCGCTGCGCTCGAACTCGCCATGCACCAGCACATCGAGACCGATCGCTTCCTGACGCTCGATCAGCTCGTCGATCTTGCCATTGACATACGCAACGTACTCATCGTCGTTGAGCTTGCCACTGTTGTGCTGAGCTCGCATCTTGCGCACGTCTGGGGCCTGCGGGAACGACCCAATCGTCGTCGTCGGGAAGCTGGGCAA
>CAYNTE010000051.1:4547-10625 GCA_964399615.1 uncultured Thermomicrobiales bacterium | reverse complement strand
ACCTTCGCCGTGATGGTCTCCACGACATCGGCAGCAGCGTTGAGATCCGTTCGCCAGACGCCGCGCCCGTTGACGATCCCCGCGCTCAATACCTTGTCGGCAGGGAACCCACGTTCGGCGAAATCCTTCAGGTTATTTGGGGTGCGCACGAAATCGAGGCCGATGCCTTCGACCGGCAGTGCCATGACCGCACCCCAGCTATCACGCAGCGATCCAAAATAGGTCTGCAGCATGATCTTGGGTCGCTCGGATGCGCTAGTCAGCGTTTCGTAGGCAGTGGTGAATATGGCGAGCGTGTCGGCATCCTGATCCTGCACCAGGCATGGCTCGTCGATCTGGACCCATTCAGCTCCGGCTGCCTTGAGGTCCGCCAGAAGCTGGCTGTAGAGCGGCAGCAGATCCTGCACGTGCTCGGCGACCGACTTCGTGTGGTGCTTGCCCAGAAGAACGAATGTCACCGGACCGATGATCACTGGCTTCGCACTGTCGCCGATCTGTGCCCTGGCTTCCTTGTAAGCGTCGACTGGACCGTTCCCGGCGCGATAGGGATCGCCTGCGTCGAACTCTGGAACGAGGTAGTGGTAGTTCGTGTCGAACCACTTGGTTAGCTCAAGAGCAACGGTGTCGTCGTCACCGCGCGCCATCGCGAAATAGGTGTCAATCGAGACCGGCTCGCCTTTGCTGTGGCCGAATCGCTCCGGAACGAGTCCCCAAAGGCAGCAGGTGTCGAGCATCAGGTCGTAGTAGGTGAAATCCCCGCTGGGAATCAACTCGATGCCTTTGTCGCGCTGAACTGCCCAGCCAGACTCGCGGATCTCTGCCGCTACCTCTGCAAGGTCTTGCTGGGTTGCCTTGCCGCGCCAGTAGCGCTCGATGACGCGTTTGAGCTCGCGGTCCTTGCCGATGCGTGGATATCCGAGATTGGTGCTTCTTGCCAAGGTGATCCTCCCGATCGTGGGTCGATGAAATGATTGACTCTCTTGCTGCGGTCCAGTGCGAGCGATCAAGAAAAAACCACCTGAACGGTGGTGGGTTTCAGGATACTCATCTCTCGGGTCAGTCCCGCCGGAATTGGCACCGTACTTGCGAGAGCCGGTTGCCGGGCTTCAAAGGGCCGTTTCCCTCCACCACTCTGGATGAGCGCAGCGCTATTCAATTATCCGACGAATCCTACCATGAGCCGCCAGCCAGAGCCGAAAAATGCCCTGGCTGGCAGCAGATGATTTACTGTTCGTCCGCGCCGAGATAGCGCAGGGCAATCGCCGACATCGTTTCGACGCCGACGGCAATCGCATCTTCGTCGGCATTGAAGCGCGGGTGGTGCGGCGGGAAGGTGAAGCCGAGCTCCTCGTTACCCACGCCCAGGATGTACATGCAGGTCGGCACGCGCTGGGCGATATAGGCCATATCTTCACCGGCCATCTGTGGCGGATCGGCGAAGACATTCTCGCTCCCCAGCAGTTCAGAGCAAACCTCACGGGCGAGTTCGACAACCGGTTCGTCATTGAACATCGCCGGATAACCACGTTGATAGATCGTCTCGGCTGAAGCACGGAACGCGCCAGCGATGCCTGCAGCCACCTCTCCAATTCTCTGCTCGATATGGTTGCGGACATCTTCACTATATGTCCGCACCGTGCCGGTTAGCGTGGCGCGTTCTGGGATGATGTTGCTCGCCGTCCCCGAGTGGATTGTTCCCACCGTGACCACAGCCGTATCGCCAGGTGAGATCTCGCGACTCACCAGCTCCTGGAGCGCCACGACGATGTGCGAGGCGACCAGCACGGTATCGACCGAAGTTTCGGGGTACGCTCCGTGGCCACCAGTGCCTTGAACGCGTATCTCGAAGAAGTCTGTCGCGGCAGTTCTCGGGCCGGCATTCATCTCGACTTGGCCGGCGCGTATGGTCTGACCGACGTGCAGAGCAAAGGCGGCGTCAACAGTGGGATTCTCAAGGATGCCGTCCTCGATCATCGCCAGCGCTCCCGCTCCGCCTTCTTCACCTGGCTGGAACATCAGCTTGACCGTGCCATCGAAGCGGTGAGCATTCTTCTGCAGCGTCTCGGCGACACCCATCAGGATCGTCGTATGCACATCGTGACCGCAGGCATGCATCTTACCGTCGTTCCGCGAGCGATACTCGACGTCGTTCTCCTCCATGATCGGTAGTGCATCCATGTCCGCACGCAGCAGCACGGTCTTTCCTTCGCCCGCGCCGCGCGTGCCCTTGATGATCCCGAGCACGCCGGTTCCACCAGTCGGAGGGCCAGGCGAGATGCCAGCGCGCTGGATCTGCTCGGGCGTCATGTAGAGCGTTCGTCCATCACCACCGACGCCAGGCTTGAACTCAACGCCGACTTCAGTGAGATGTTTTTGGACCAGCGATGAGGTCTCGGTCTCTTCGAACATCAGCTCTGGGTTTGTGTGAATCAACCGGCGCGTCTCGCGCAACCAGGCGTCCATCTCTTCCGAGACGTTGACGATTTCAGCCAGTGACAAAGCAATCCTCTTTCCTGAAGACGAGCCGCGCCGTTGACTTCACGACTTATGAAGTCTTCGCGACGACCCGACCACCGAAGCGAATGAACCGCAGATCACCATCCGGATAGCGCAGGAATCCGACCGTTGAGCCAGCGGCTGTACCGTTCTGGACCACGAACAGGTCCTTTTCTGCCGACTCGAGATAGATGGTCGGTGGCGTGTGCGATTCTTCGTCATCGTCAGCCAGCGCCGACTTCGACTCGATGTCGAGTGTCAGCTGGCCATCCGCTGCGCCGACCGTCAGCTTGACATTTGGTCGTTCGTAGGTTCCGACATATTCGGCGAGCTGATCCTGCTCCAGCTTCGACGATTCGAGCTCCGGTCGCGTCAGCCCACAGTCGTTTTCCAGAGCCCAGCGAGTGATCTTGCGGTACGCTGCCGAGCCCTGGCCACTGTTGGTGAGCGTTACCATAGCCCAGTTCTGGCTTGGCACGAGATCGAGATGAGCGTTGAAGCCGTTCGTTGCGCCACCGTGGCCGATGACCTTCGTATCGCCGAAGAAGTTGATGTGCCAGCCAAGCCCCCATGAGTCGGCCAGACCAGCGTGTCTGACATGAACATCCTGCATTAGCTGGCGAGAGAAGTCACTGATGATTGACTTGGAACCTTCAGGTTCAACATTGAGATGGAATCGCGCGAACTTCAGCATGTCGCTCACGTTCGAGCTGATCGAGCCAGCTGGGCCGGATGCGCGAGGGATCGGCCAGCGCCGCGCGACCTCATGCTCGTTCTCGCCCGGCTTCACCGTGGTGTGACCTACTGAGAAACGTCGACTCATGACCTCCCACGGGAGATAGAAGGTGCTCTCCATGCCGAGTGGATCGAAGATGTACTTCTTGACTGCGTCCTCAAACGTCATATCCAGCGCGATTTCGGCGATCCGGCCTGCCAGATTGAAGCCGCTGTTGGTATAGGACCAGATCGTGCCTGGCTCGTAGACCTGATCGAGGTCAGCCATCGACGCAACATAGTCTTCGAGCGAGCTGTCACCGAAGCCAAAATCGGCGAAGTGATCGCCATAGACACCGCTCGTGTGCGTGAAGAGATTCTTGACTTTGACCTGATCCTGTGTGGCGGACTTGGTCAGCCGCAGCGATGGCAAGTAGCGTGAGACTGGCGACTCCAGATCGAGCACACCATCGTCCACGAGTTTCATCGCCAGCGTGGTGCAGAAGATCTTTGAGATCGACCCGATTTGCAGAAGCGTATCGGTGGTCATCTCATATCCGGTCTCCAGGTTCGCGCTTCCGTAGGCGCGAGCGTCGACCTCCCCGTTCTTGAGAATGGCAAGTGCGATACCAGGCACTCCCCACTTCTCCATTTGTTCCTTGACGAATTCGTCGAGGCCCGAATGGTTCGTATCGTTCATCCAACCATGTCCTTCTCACTGGCGAACGTCGCGTCATTCACGCGTCAAACAATTCCGCTAGATCGTAGCCGATGTTGCTCGTTCTCGCTGAATCCCAATTCGGTCAATATCTCATCATTGTGCTCACCCAGCGCCGGTGGATGCCGGCGGATCGAACCCGGCGTGTCACTCAGCTTGATCGCGATGCCTGCCATCCGTAGTTCAGGGATATCGGGTCGTGGAACGTCGACAACCAGCTCGTCGTGGGCTACCTGTGGCATCTGCGCGACCTGGTCGAGGGTGTTGACTTGCCCGGACGCGACTCCTGCTTGCGTCAGGATCGCTTCCCACTCGGCGGCCGATCGCTCCACCAACCGACGGGAGATCTGCTCGTCCAGCGCGGCAGTATGCTCGACGCGTTGTGGATTCGAGATGAATCGCTCATCGAGCAGCAGCTCGGGCAGCTCTATTGCACGACAAAACCGGTCGAAGAGCGCATCCGTCGCGACTGCGACCACGAGGAAACCGTCTTTCGTGGGATAGGCGCCATACGGCGCGACTGATGCATGACGCGACCCCAGCGGGCCAGGCACCTCACCCGTCGCGAAGTAACCGGTCAGATGATAGGTTAGCCAGCTCACGCCCGCGCCAAGCAGAGAGACATCGACGCGCTGGCCCTTACCAGTCCGCTCGCGAGCATAGAGTGCTGCGAGAATGCCTTGCACCGCATTGGCGCCAGCAGTGAGATCGATCAGCGAGGTGCCTGCGCGCACCGGAGGTCGATCTGGCTCGCCGGTGATGCTCATTAATCCACTCGCAGCTTGCATCAGTAGATCGACGCCGGGCCGGTTGCGGTCGGGGCCGGTGCTGCCAAAGGCGGAGACTGAACAATAGATCAGGCGCGGGTGCAGCTCGTGCAGGTAGTCATAGCCAAGGTTCCAGCGCTCCAGCGTGCCCGGCCTGAAGTTCTCGATCAGGATATCGGCTTCCTTGATCAGCTGAGCTGCAATCTGCTGACCATCGATGCTGCTCAGGTGCAGTGTGATGCTCCGTTTGTTGCGGTTTGTGCTGAGATAGTACGCGCTCTCGCCGTTCCAGTAGGGTGGAAACCGTCGCGTATCGTCGCCGCGGCGCGGCACTTCGATCTTGATCACATCTGCGCCGAGATCACCGAGCGTCATCCCGGCAAATGGACCGGCAAGGTGACGGGCGAACTCGACGACTTTGATTCCTTCGAGGGGTCCGCTCATTCTCATCCTCTTCATCCTGTGACGGCCCAGCTATTCCTCGTACCGAGATGACCTTCGCCGAACCGGACCGCAATTGTCAATAGTTGCTGGCGTGTCCATCCAAGTCAGACTAGAATGCACGCCAATTGGAGCGTGAGTCTGCATCTGGTTGAAACAGGAGAAAAGGTACACATGGCACAGTCTTCGACGGTCGGAGTCATGGTTGGGAGCCAGAACGCGAAAGTTGGTATCCCCGCCGGCATTGAGATCCTTCGACAAGGCGGCTCGGCTATGGACGCTGCGGTGGCGGCCGTCAAGCTCATCGAGGACAACCTCGAAGACCACAGCGTGGGCACCGGCGGCATCCCCAATATCCTTGGTGAGGTCGAGCTCGACGCCGCCGTGATGGACGGTCGAAGTCTCTCGAGTGGTGCGGTCGCAGCTGTCAAGCGCTACGCCAATCCGGTTGAGATCGCCCGCAAAGTCATGGAGCTGACGCCGCACGCGCTGCTGGTGGGTGAGGGTGCCGACCTCTTTGCAGAGCTGCACGGCTTCACTGAATCGACATTGCTCACCGGTGAAGCCCGGGAAATCTGGCGTAAGGGTGTAGAAGAATCCGCAGAGGCCAAACAGGATCTTGAATCCGATGCCTACCAGCTCCAGCTCGATAACTGGACTCATCTCCTGCACGATCGTATCTTCGGCACAACCAACGTCATCGCTCGCGACGCTGAGGGCAACATTGCCTGCGCAACGTCAACGAGTGGCTGGGGCTTCAAGTGGCCGGGCCGGGTGGGGGATACCCCGATCATCGGCGCGGGCAATTACGCTGACAATCGCTATGGCGCGGCCGGCTGCACGGGTCGCGGCGAGATGGCCATTCGCGCCGCAACAGCCCACAGCGTGGTCACGTTCATGCGCATGGGTCAGTCGCTGGAGGAGGCGCTGCGCCAGGCGATG
>CAYNTE010000051.1:0-4447 GCA_964399615.1 uncultured Thermomicrobiales bacterium | reverse complement strand
CGAATCCTGAGGCGAGCATCCGGCAGCGCGCTGGAGAAGCGAAGCTCCCGATGCTGTACGATGGCAACACCTGGAATGGGAGTGTCGGAGGAGGATGTCTGGGATGAGTCGGCCGGATTTCGTGCTGGAAGTCGTTGGCCCCGCTATTTCTGACGTGGATGATTGCTACGTCCTTCCAGTTCGAGATTTTCATCCACTCGTCCTCTCAGGACCTGATGCCGCTCGATTTCCCCGCCTCTCGGAGGTCGGCGACCTCGAGCGAATCAGCGAGTTTCATCACATTGGAAGCTTGAATGGTGATCCGGTCATCGCCTGGGAAACGCCGCTAGATGCTGAGCCGCCTGCTGGCATGATATTCACCAACCTGCGCAGTCTCTTCGGGCAAGTTCCCGAGAACCTCTGGGAAGCTGCAGGTAGGGCTGTACAGATCATTGACTGGGATCGAAATCACCGGTACTGCGGGCGTTGTGGCAGCCCGACGGAGATTCTGAACGGCGAGCGTGCCAGGGCATGCCCCAAGTGTGGCTGGCGCGCCTATCCTCGTCTGTCGCCAGCGGTGATCATGGCTATCTGTCGGGAAGATGAGATTCTGCTGGGCCGCTCGCGGCGATTCACCAGCGGCTACCACAGCGTGCTGGCCGGATTCGTTGAACCCGGCGAATCGCTTGAGGGGGCGGTTCGTCGCGAAGTTCGCGAGGAGGTCGGCCTAGAGATCGACGACATCCGTTACTTCGGGAGCCAGCCCTGGCCCTTCCCGAATTCACTTATGATCGGCTTTACTGCGCAGTATCTCAGCGGTGAGATCGTCTATCAGGACGACGAAATCCTCACCGCTGATTGGTACAACGTTGATAACCTGCCGCCAATCCCAGGCAAAATCAGCATATCGCGCGCGCTGATCGATTGGTTCATTGAGCGCAACGGCGGCGTCTCGCCCGCTGATTAGGCTGGCCGGTTGTCACGGCCCCAATGATGATCGAGCGTATTCTCGAGACCCTCGGCCTCCAAAATCGATTTGATCTCATCTCGCTCTCGGCGGCCGTCCGGCAGCTCGTCAGCCAGCGCCATGTTCGCCGCGATTCGGGCGCTCACCGCCGCCGCCATCTGAAGTCCACGTAGCGTCAGCTTGTCAACGGTGTCAGCCTCCGTGTGTCCGTAGCCACGTCCGATCATCCCGGCGGTTGCATCCTGGCTCTGCAGCGTCGCGCTTGGGTAGCCCGCCAGGAAGAACGGGAAATGGTCAGAGTGTGGGCTGAGGCGCTGTGATACTTCGAGATTGTAGTGATGGTCACGCGCGAAATCGTTGAAGTATTGCGCCCAATCGTCGTCCTTGGTCACGCTGATGCGCTCTAGACCGCCACTTCCGCGCCCGGCGCCGTCCAGATTCATCGAGAAGCGCAGGGTTTCACGTGACGCATCGTCCTGATAGGTCTCGGCGTGCGCCCAGCTTCCGATCAATCCGATCTCCTCACAGCCGTAGCAGATCACGCGCACGGTCCGTCGCAGCTGGCCATCGAACGGTGCCAGTAGGCGAGCGGTCTCAAGTCCAACGAGGGTTCCAGCGCCGTCATCAGCGGCGCCTTGTGCCACGTCATGACCGTCGTAGTGCCCACCAAAGAGCAGCACCTCATGCGCCAGATCGCTTCCGGCAATATCGCCGACCACGTTGTATGAGTGCGAGAGCCGTGTCGTGTTCTCGGTTGCGATCCGGACTGTCACTGCACCTCGATCGAGCAACCGTCGCAGATACTGGCCAGACTCGAAGGTGATCCCGAGGCCCGGTACTGGCGCTTCGTGATCGCTGTCATTCGGTCCGCCAGGATTCTTGGCATAGAGGGCTCCGGTGATGTGCAGCAGACCCGGATTGCGATTCATGAAGATCACTGCGGCTGCCCCGGCTTCGACAGCCCAGCGGTATTTGTCGGTGCGATGGCTGCGACTGGCCGTCTCCGCGTCGGTCAGAACGATGTTGCCTTTGACCACATCGCCGAGCCGTTCGTAGTCAGCCTGTTCACCTTCGCCGGCATCGATCAGCGTACCTTCGAGCGTCGCTGTGCCGGTGTACGGCATCGCGATCGTTGTCACCTCACGCTCTACCGGGGAAGTGACGGTTAGCGTGCACGGCCCTCGATCCCACGTGTAGACAGGGAACTCTTCGAGGTGCGCGTTCTTGATCCCGTAATCGCGCATCTTTTGGACCAGGAACTCTGCTCCTTGATGCTCGCTTGCGCTCCCACCAAAGCGGTGGCCGAGATCATCACAAAGATGGATGAGATTGCGCATCATCTCATCAGTCGTCCACACCTCGCCCAATATATGGCGTTCAATCGTCTTTAGATCTGCCACCAAGATCACTCCTATCGTGCCGGTCGAACAGGCGATTCCCGCGAGCCAGCATCGATGAGAAACTGGACCTTGTCAAGCGTGAGTCAGGGGGTAGGTTAGTCCGCATCCGCAGCGATAGACGCCACCACGCGGCCATCTTGATAGACCACGCCATCTGCGCAGATCGCCTCGACCGCGCCAGCCTCGTATTGCTCGTGATATAGCGCTGCGTAGAGGCCATCGAGCGCCAGCAATTCCTGGTGCGTGCCTCGCTCAACGATCCGGCCGTTCTCGATGACCGCAATGAGATCCGCGCCGATGATCGTGCTGAGTCGGTGTGCAATCGCTATCGTTGTGCGACCTCGCTTCAATGGCTCGAGCGCTTGTTGAATCAATCGTTCGGATCGACTATCGAGCGCCGAAGTCGCCTCGTCCAGAATCAGGATACGCGGATTCTTCAAGATCACTCTTGCGATGGCCAGCCGTTGCTTTTCACCGCCGGACATCTTGTAGCCACGCTCGCCGACCATCGTGTCATATCCATCAGGAAGCTGCATGATGCGGTCGTGAATTGCCGCCGCCTTCGCCGCCTCGATCATCTCCTCCTCCGTCGCATCCGGACGACCGTAGAGCAGGTTGTCCCGCACGGAGGAGTGGAACAGGTAATTCTCTTGGCTGACCATGCCCGTTACCTGCCCAAGGCTCTCCAGCGTCACGTCACGAACATCATGGCCATCGATCCGCACCGCGCCGGAGCTGACGTCATAGAGCCGCGGAAGCAAATAGGCCATCGTCGTTTTGCCAGCCCCACTCGGCCCGACCAATGCGACCAGTTGACCTGGTTCTATCGTCAGGCTGACATCCTCCAGTGCATGATCCGGCGCAACACGGTCTTCATCGTCGCCGGCTGCATCGCTCTTGTAGATAAAGCTGACGTGGTCGTACTCGATGCGACCGCGCAGCTTCGCTGGGTCAAGTTCCACGGCATCAGGCCGGTCGACAATGTCCGGCTTCAGGTCGAGATATTCGAAAATGCGCTCGAACATTGCCATCGCGCCCTGCACCTCAACGTGCACATTGAAGAGCTGGCCCAGTGGCATAAAGAGACGGCTCTGGAGGGTGGTGAAGGCCACAATGCCACCGATGGTGATCGATGTATCGCCAGTGATAATTTGCCGGCCGGCAACCAGATAGATGAGCGCGGGCATGATCGAGAAAGCTGAGCCGATCGCCATGAAGAACCAGCGCCCAATCATGTGCTGGCGCACCTGGATGTCGGCGAGATCGTTGCTGTGCCCGGCAAATCGATCGATCTCGCGCGATTGCTGGCCAAAGCTCTTTGTCAGCAGCACGCCGGTGACCGAGAGTGTTTCCTCGGTGATGGCCGTAAGATCGGCGACTTGACGCTGCGTCTCGCGAGAGAGTTCCCGGCGGATGCGTCCGACACGGCGCGTGATGTACATGAAGATCGGGGTGACGATCAGCGACAGCAGCGTCAACATTGGGTCGATGATCACCATCATCCCGAGCGTCGTAAGCGTCGTTGCCAGGTTGCTGACGATTCCGGAGGCCGTATTGGTCACCAACTGCTGCACACCGTTGACATCGTTGGTGATACGGCTCTGAATCTCACCCGTGCGTGTGTTGGTGAAGAAGCGCAGTGGCATCTCTTGCAGACGGCGGTACAGCGTCACCCGCAGATCACGCATCACCTGTTGACCGACTGAGGTGTTGAGATAGCTCTGTCCGACACCGATGAGCCCGCTGAAGAGCGGAACCACGATCATGATGCCAACGAGCATGTAGAGGAGCGAGCTGTCGCCATTGGGAATCGCATCGTCGATGATGCGCTGCAACAAGTAGGGGTTGACCACGCCGAGACTGGCGGTGATGAGGATGGCGATGAGCGCCGCACCGACACGCCAGCGATAGGGTTTGAAGAGTCTGAACAACCGGCGTGTTGTCGACCCCGATTCAGATGTCGTTTCTACCGTATGTGACCGTTGATCCATCGATGCCCCTTCTGACCAGCTTCATTGCTTGGTCATTAGAGCTTAGTGATGCGCCCTCATGATGTCTATCCGCCCTTCGTACAGGTCACCCAGCTAAATGGGCAGGTTTG
>CAYNTE010000050.1:12218-19529 GCA_964399615.1 uncultured Thermomicrobiales bacterium | reverse complement strand
AGTGGTCCCAGCACGGTGGCCGAGATGATGATGCGCAACAGCGCCTGGGTGACGAGCTATGACGTTTGTCCCGAGAACTTCGGGCTTGAATTGCACGAGCAGGCAGCCATCAAGGGTGGCAGCGTCGAAGAGAACGTGCGCATCACGCGTGCCGTGCTCTCAGGCGAGGCTGGCGCGCCACGCGACATCACGGTGCTCAACGCTGGCGCGGCAATCTATGCCTCCGATGCGGCAGAGTCGATCGATGAAGGCATCGAGCTAGCCAAGCGCGCGATTGATAGCGGCGAAGCGATGGACCGACTTACGCAGCTGGCCGAGCTGACGACCTCGATGAGCAGTGCCAGAACGGTAGGCGTCTAATGGTGAATATCGAGACTGGAACGTACCTCGACACGATCTTGCGCAACACTGAGCTTGAGCTTGGGGCGCGCAAACAGACCACCCCACAAGACGTCTTGATCGAGTGTGGGACTGATCACCAGCCAGTCGACATGATCAGCGCGCTGCGTGAGCCAGGGACGCGCGTGATCTCAGAATTCAAGCGTGCGTCGCCATCAAAGGGGCCGATCGCGCCCGACGCCACGGTTGAGCAGATTGTGACCGGCTATCTCGCCGGAGGCTGCGCAGCGATCTCCGTGTTGACCGATGAGCGATTCTTTCAAGGCTCGCTCCAGGATCTGGAGACGGTGAGCCAAATGGCTCATGCGAACCCAACTCCTCGGCCTGTTCTCCGCAAGGACTTCGTGATCGATAGCTATCAGATCGACGAGGCGCGGGCGCATGGTGCGGACGCTGTGCTCCTGATCGTGGCGGCGCTTGATGATGCGACGCTCCAATCGCTGATCGACTATGCGGACCAACGCAGTCTCACGCCTCTTGTCGAAGTGCACGATGAACGCGAGATGGAACGAGCACTGGCGACCAGCGCAGCCCTGATCGGCATCAACAATCGCAACCTGCGAACGTTCGAGGTTGACCTCGCGACGACGGAACGACTGGCGCCGCTGGTGCCATCGAATATCACGCTCGTTGGCGAGAGTGGCATCCACACGCGAGAGGATGTCGAGCGGCTTGAAGCAGCGGGGGTCCATGCGGTTCTGGTTGGCGAAAGTTTGATGCGCCAGTCCGACCAGGCTGAGGCGGTGCGGAGGCTGACGTCATGAATGTGCACCGACCGCTGATCAAGATCTGTGGAGTCCGTGACCCGCGCCACGTCGAAGTTGCCGCCGAAGCGGGAGCCGATTTGATCGGGCTGGTCTTCTACCCGGGAAGTCATCGCTTTATCGATGGCACGCTAGCTCGCGAGATCGCGCAGGAGGCTCGCACGAACGGTCTGCAGAGTGTTGGGCTGTTTGTCAATCAAGAGGCTGAGACGTTGCTGCAGGCGCGAGCCAAAATCGGCTTCGACATCATCCAGCTTGGGGGCACCGAAGAAATCACGCTCCTCGATGAGATTGATGGCCCGCTGATCCCAACCGTGAGAGCGAGCGGTGATCTTGATCAGGAAGCGCGAGAACGCTTCAACGCCCTTGCAGAGCGAAACCCGTGGGCAATCATCGTCGATGCTGCCGTGCCGGGCGCTTACGGCGGTACGGGGGAGCTATCCAACTGGAACGTGGCCAAAGAGTTCGCCAAACAGCACCGGGTGCTGCTGGCGGGTGGCCTGACGCCAGCTAACGTGAACGCAGCCATAGAGAAAGTTGAGCCATTCGCCGTCGACGTGTCGACCGGTGTCGAGACAAACAAGACGAAAGACATCAGCAAGATTCGCGCGTTCGTTGCCAATGCCCGAGGGGTCGGGCTGGCGACTGCCACGAAAGAGAGCAGATCATGACCAATACGCCAACTACATTGCCGCTGATCGGCGCGCCGGACGAGCATGGACATTTTGGGCAGTTCGGGGGCATATACGCACCCGAGACATTGATGCCGGCAATTGCCGAGCTGGAGGCTGCCTTCTTTGAAGCGCGTGAGGATCCCGAGTTTCAGGCCGAATTCATGCGGCTGGAGCGCGAATATGTTGGCCGGCCGACGCCGCTCACCTACGCAGGCAATCTGACTGAGCAATGGGGCGGGCCGAAGGTCTATCTCAAGCGTGAAGACCTGGCCCATACCGGCGCACACAAGGTCAACAACGTCATCGGTCAAGGTCTGCTCGCTAAACGCATGGGCAAGAAGCGCATCATCGCCGAGACGGGAGCGGGCCAGCACGGTGTCGCGACGGCCACGATCTGCGCTCTGCTCGGGCTCGAATGCATCGTCTATATGGGTGAGCTGGATATCCAGCGACAGTCGCTGAATGTCTTCCGGATGAAGCTGCTGGGCGCAGAGGTGCGGTCGGTCGAGAGTGGATCATGCACGCTCAAGGACGCCATGAACGAAGCGATCCGGGACTGGGTGACGAATGTCGAGACGACCTACTATCTGGTCGGCACGGTCGCAGGCATGCATCCCTACCCAATTCTGGTGCGCGACTTTCAGTCGATTATCGGCCGTGAGGCACGCGCACAATTCCAGGAGCAGGAGGAAGGGAAGCTACCAGACGCGGTGATCGCCTGTGTCGGCGGTGGTTCTAACGCGATGGGTATCTTCCACGCCTTCGTTGGAGATGAAGGGGTGGAACTGCTCGGCGCTGAGGCGGGTGGTCACGGCGTGCAGACGGGCAAGCACGCAGCGAGCCTGAGTGCCGGCAAGGTTGGCGTGCTACACGGTTCCAAATCATATGTGCTGCAGGACGACAACGGACAGATCATCGAAGCGCACTCGATCTCGGCTGGCCTCGATTACCCAGGCGTCGGGCCAGAGCTCTCGTATTTAAAGGACAGCGGGCGGGCACAGTTCCGACCAGTAACCGACACGGAAGCGCTCGAAGGTTTCAAGGCGCTCACGCTGAGCGAAGGCATTATCCCGGCGCTCGAATCGTCGCACGCCGTGTATCTGGCAGGACAATATGCTCAGGAGCACCCCGAGGCGCACGCGATCATCATCAACATCTCGGGCCGAGGCGACAAGGACATGCACACGATTGCAGCAGCACTGGAGGTTGCGCTGTGAGTCAGTCACCTATCGAAGCATTGAAGGACACGCGGATCACGCGACTCTTCGAGTCGGCCAAGGCAGAAGATCGCGCGGTTTACATGCCGTTTGTCACGGCGGGCTGGCCACGGCTGCAAGATACAGAGCGGATCATCCCGGCGCTGATCGAGGGCGGTGCAGACCTGATCGAGATTGGGATACCGTTCAGCGATCCGATCGCTGACGGACCAACCGTGCAGCGCTCGAGCCAGCGTGCACTGCGCAACGGATTGACGCCGAAGATGGCGATGGAGATGGTGCATCGCTTGCGAACCGAGCAAGCTATTGATGCACCATTGCTCTTCATGGGATACTACAACCCAATTCTGGCCCACGGGCTGGAAGAGTTCGCGGCCGACGCCGCCAGCGCCGGAATCGATGGGTTGATCGTTCCTGATCTCCCGCCGGAGGAAAGCGACCCGCTTCTTGAGGCTTGCGTCGCCAATGGAATACATCTTATCTATCTCCTTGCTCCCACGAGCACACCGGAGCGACTCGAGGCTGTGCTGCAACGAGCCAGCGGGTTCCTCTACGTCGTGGCGTTGGTGGGGGTCACAGGAGCGCGCGACCAGCTCTGGGAGGGTCTCCCAGATTACATCGCGCGGATGCGGGGGCACACCAGTCTACCTTTAGCCATCGGCTTTGGCATCTCGAGCCGCGCCCATGCAGAAGCGGCCGAGCAGCTGGTCGATGGCATTATATTTGCGAGTGGCATGCTCGATTATCTCGAGCCTGTGGCTCCTGAACGCTTGCCCGCCGAGGCAGCGAAGTATGTGCGGAAGTTACGGGGAGATACACACGAACAGCGCGCGAAGGCATCTGCGCCAACGACGGGATTACCGGCCAGCAACGATTGACCACCCTGCTGACCCCTTCCGTCGTGAAGCAGAGCACTGATCGCGGCGGAGGGGGACTACTCAATGACACAGTGCCGGGCGATTCGTGGGGCAACGACAGCAACCACGAATACCGCTGAAGACATTCTCGAAGCGACGAATGAGCTTCTGGCGACGATTATTGACTTGAACGAGCTGGACAAGGACGACTTCGTCAGCATCATCTTCACAACGACGCGCGACCTCAACGCAACGTTCCCAGCGGTCGCGGCACGTGAATTTGGACTCGATCAGGTCCCTCTACTCTGTACGCATGAGATGGACGTTCCGGGAGCACTGGACATGGTCGTCCGGATGCTGATCCACGTCAACACCAAAAAATCTGCAAGCGACATCAACCATGTTTACCTCCGGCGCGCCGCAGAGTTGCGCCCAGAGTGGGCACGGGAAGCAGCGCGACGGTAGGCGGCTCGACCGCCATAAACTCATCAGGAGGCGACCAATGATCATTATCATGAAACACGGCCACAGTCAGGCCGAACTCGACGAAGTCATCACCAGAATCAAAGAAGAGGGGCTCGACGTCCATCTCTCAGTCGGCGAAGGTTCGACCATCGTCGGGGTCATCGGCGTGCCGATCAAAGAGAGCCTGAAATCGGCGCTCGAAGCGAAAGATTCGGTCGAGCAGGCGATCAGAATTACCAAGCGCTACAAGCTGGCAAGTCGAGAGTTCAACCCCGTGCCAACGGTGATCGAGATCGACGACGTCAGGATAGGCGGCGATGAAGTCACGATCATGGCCGGGCCATGCTCTGTCGAATCCGAAGCGCAGATCATGGAGACAGCCCGTGTCGTTCGTGACGCAGGCGGGAAAGTGCTGCGTGGCGGTGCGTTCAAGCCGCGCACCTCGCCGTATGAGTTCCGCGGACTCTACGAGGATGGGCTGAAGATTCTGGCCAATGCGCGCGAGGAGACTGGCCTGAAGATCATTACCGAGGTGATGACGCCGGGCGATGTCGAGTTGGTGGGACGTTACACCGATATTTTCCAGATCGGTGCCCGCAACTGTCAGAATTACCAGCTCCTTGAGGAGGTCGGCCGGACGGACAAGCCGGTGATGCTCAAGCGCGGCATGGCAATCACCTACGAAGAGTGGCTGCTGCTGGCGGAGTACATCCTGGCGCAGGGCAACCAGCAGGTGATGCTCTGCGAGCGCGGCATTCGTGGCTTTGAGAAGTACACCCGCAACACGCTTGATCTGACAGCCGTCCCAGTGGTGAAAGACCTGAGCCACCTGCCGATCATCATCGATCCCAGCCACGGCACGGGTCACTGGCATCTGGTGCCCGCCATGTCGCTGGCGGCAATCGCGGCCGGGGCAGATGGCCTGATCGTAGAGGTACATCCAAACCCTGATCATGCGATGTCCGACGGTGCGCAGTCACTGACGCCAGCGAACTTCGCGAAGCTGACGCCGCAGATCGCCGAAGTTGCGCGAGCAATCGGCAAATCGACTGCCGTTGCCAAGGAACCCGCTGTCGCCGACTAGGGTTGCCAGCTAGCAAAGTGGCGTTGACACGATTTTGGACCTTTCCGATACTGGCAATGGACCAGGTGATTCGACCTGAGCCATTCGAAGGGAAGGTCCAGTGCCTACATTGACGTTGTCTGAACAGGAATATCTGCGTCATCGCGACGCGATCTATGACAAGACATCCGACCGCAATACCGAGGGATTTGTCTTCTTCAACCCCAACAACGTCGCATATCTCTGCGGATTCCGCTTTATCTCGACCGAGCGACCGATGGCCCTGGTCCTCACACGTGACAAGAGTGCGATGTTCGTGCCGCACCTTGAGAAGGAGCACGCTGAGGAGTTCGCGCTCGTCGACGAGATCCGCTTCTATCCCGAATATCCCGGCGAAACCCATCCGATGCAATATCTCAAAGAGCTGCTCACCGACTATGGACTGGGATCGAGCACGGTCGGCGTGGATGCGGACGGATATGGGCAGCTCTATGGCTATCGTGGACCGCGTGTCAGCGAGCTGCTGCCCGACGCGACCATCATCAACGTCGTCGATGACATCGAATATCTCCAGATGATCAACTCCGAGGAGGAGCTGACCCTCATCCGCGAGAGCGCCCGCTGGGGCAATCTGGCCCACACGTTCTTGCAGGAGTTCTGCGAAGTCGGGAAGACCGAGACCGAGATCTCGATGCGGGCGTCGTTCGAGGCCAGCCAGGCGATGATCCGGACACTCGGCCCTTCATACCGACCCGGCGGTGGGTCGACGCCAGCACGCGCTGGATTCCGGGGCCAGATCGGCAAAGATTCGGCACTTCCACATGCGATCACATCCAACGCTCGCCTGAAGGCGGGAGACATCCTGGTGACTGGTGCTGACGCCAGTGTCTCTGGCTACGGCAGCGAGCTGGAGCGCACGATGGTGATGGGCGAGCCAACCGAGGAACAAGCCCGGCTCTTTGGGTTAATGCTTGGTGCGCAAGATCTGGCGCTCTCGACGATCAAGCCGGGCATTCCCTGCTCCGATGTCGACAAGGCGGTGCGAGCATACTTCAAGGAAAATGGAATCGAGCAATACTGGCGGCATCACTCCGGCCACGCGAAGTCGACGCTCGTCCACGAAGCACCGTTCCTGGACGTCGGTGACGACCGCGAGATCGAGGTCGGCATGGTCTTCACCGTAGAGCCAGGGATCTATGTGCCAGAGTTCGCGGGATTCCGGCACTCCGATACGGTTGCGGTCACTGAGGACGGCATCGAGTGGATCACCTACTATCCGCGTGATCTGGAGAGCCTGACGATCGCGATTTAGCGGCGGGATCAGATGCTGGCTGCACAATAGAACTGTATCTTGACGGAAGCAGTGGAAATCTGCTGCGGATACGGTATTATCTGGGCATCACAAGGGCAAACGAGTAGCCCATGGTACCGGGTTGAGCAGAATCAGGATAGGCTGATGTCCGCACGCCGCCACGGACGGATCTACGAAGAGTACCTCGAGTACGAGGACGAGTGGGAAGAGCTGGAAGAGCTCGATGAGCTGGAAGCGCTCGGCAAGCGCCGCCGGCCGGAGCGCCCAGTAGAAGCACGACGAGACCGCAAGCGCGACCGTCGCCGCAACTACGACGTGCCACTCCACAAACGCGAGGATCCCCTGACCTAAGTGGCCCAGGCCATCTGAACGAGTGACACCACTTGTACGTGGTGGATTGATGCTGCGTTGCGTCTATGCGAAAATACAGCAATGAGTGTCATTCATGCTGTAAAGGGACGCACAGTGCATCGGATAGTCTGTCTTCTGCTTGCGACCATGCTGATGGGAATTCTCGCGAGTTGCAGCGGATCGAACGGCCCAGAGGTCGTTGAGCGTGA
>CAYNTE010000050.1:10777-12118 GCA_964399615.1 uncultured Thermomicrobiales bacterium | reverse complement strand
ACCGGCCAGATCATCTACGACCGGCCGCTCTCGGAGTGGCGGGAGCTGCAGTATGACTATGGGTGGATGGAGGCGACGCCGGATTCGCTGTTGGCTGGGATTTATGCCTATGCCAGCCAGGGAGTCATCGAGGCCTGGACCAACCGGAGTGACTTCGCCGATATCAGTGCGAGCGTCCAGGTCCGGCAGGTCTCGGGAGATGATAATGCGGCGGGATGTCTGGCGATCCGGCACGATGTCGAACAGGGCGACTACAGCTTCTGCATCCTTGGAAACGGCGAGACCAAGGTGACCTATAGCTACGTCGACGCCAACGGCAACTGGCAGGATGAGGTGCTGCTAGCGCCCGAACCCAGAGCCAACACTCGACCCGAAGAACTCTGGAACACGCTTGAGATTCGGGCCCGTGGCAATCAGTTCTGGTGTCTGATGAATGGCACCGTGGTCGCATCTGGAACGCACGACGGCCGCTCATCTGGCGATGTCGCGATCATCGTCACCAACCGCGACTCGGATCAGTTTGCGGAGTTCGAGTTCCGGGAGCTCATTGTGCGGGAACTGAATTAAGCACGACGGCTTGCAGGCGAGATCACTCGCCCTACCTCAGATGACAGCTTGTGCATATTCGAACTACCCAGTCGGGTGTGGTGAGTAAACTTACCGCCATCTACTATTGAGACAAGCTGGAACGACGGGTTTCCGGCGAAGGTCGTAGCAGGTCATTCTGTTAGAAAGAGGTGGCCTCATGACGCGGACAAAGACGTTCGTTCTTACTGGTCTCGCGGCAATTCTCTACATACTGCTCGGCTGGATCTTCGCGGACGGACTCTTCTCGCTTGATCACCTGATCGGTGAAGACTTCTATTCAGAGTCCACGATCATCACCTATGCGCTGTTGGGATTGATCATTCTGGCTGGGCTCCTTCAGGCGCGCTCGATCCCTCCGGAAGGCGTCAAGCTCGACGAAGAACCTCATGCCACGGCGCCCGGTGCTACTGATGACCCAAAGATCTGGAAGCGCTTGCTTGGCAATGCCTACTGGTCGATCATCTGGATGCCGGTGCGCTTCTTCGTCGGTCTGCAATGGCTGCAGGCTGGTGAGCATAAGGTCCGCAGTGACGCCTGGATGGATGGCGGCAGCGCATTGCAAGGCTATTGGGAGCGTGCAGTGGCGGTGCCCGATGCGCCGGCTCAGCCAGCTATCTCCTACGCCTGGTATCGCGATTTCTTGCAGTACATGCTGGATCGTGAATGGTACGAGTGGTTTGCGCCGATGATCGCTGTCGGCGAGGTGCTGATCGGTGTCGGTCTCATCGTTGGGGCGCTGGTTGGTATCGCGGC
>CAYNTE010000050.1:8366-10677 GCA_964399615.1 uncultured Thermomicrobiales bacterium | reverse complement strand
GACTGACTGCGGTCCTGGGTTGCGCACCCAGGACCGCTTTTTCGTCAGTGATGATCAACATGTGGTCCACGACGCTACCGCATAGGGTACCCGCGGACCGTATAGCTATTCAAAGTCTGCGCATGTATGGTGGAAGTGGGCCGAGGGTGAACGAGCGGACCCCGCGATGTGGCTTTTGAATCCATAAGTTTTGTCAGCTCGTTGGCAGATCGAGCGCCTATGCGCGTTCGACTTGATGGATTGTGGTCGGTGCTGACCGTGATCCGGACGTAAGGAGACGGTGATGCCTCGCAATCGGTCTATTGCTCGCGGAATTCTCTCGTTCAGCTTGACGCTCCTCATTGTGGTGAGCGGGCTGGCCTTAATCAGCCAGGATGCTAGTGCTCACGAGCGCCGTCAGGTTGGTGACTACTCATTCGTCGTGGGATTCTTAACCGAGCCGTCAGTCCTCGAAGAGCCAAATGGGCTAGATCTTCGCGTCTCCCAGGGTGAAGGTGACGATGCGACGCCAGTGGAAGGCCTCGCCAATACCTTGCAGGCCGAGGTGATCTTCGGCGGCGAGAGCATGCAGCTGGAGCTGGAGCCCGCGTTCGGGCAGCCGGGCGCCTATCAAGCGCACTTCATTCCGACCGCTGTGGGCGCGTACACGTTCCATATCACCGGATCAATCAATGGCATGGAAGTAGATGAGACTTTCACCAGCGGTCCCGACACCTTCTCGGAGGTGCAGAGCCGAGCGGGGCAGAGTTTCCCGAACGCCGTGCCGGCTGTCGGTGATGTCGCGGACGAAGCCAGCGACGCGTCGGACTCGGCAGGCCTCGCGCTGATTGTCGGAATGATCGGCACAGTCATCGGAATCGTGGGCGTCGTGGTCGGCGTCGTGGCAGTGATTATCGCGCGACGAGGCCAAGCCGCCCGGGCAACAGATTAGAACGACATTGCAGCAGAGATTGCGCCACAAGAGCCGGGGCGAGCTACGACCAATTTGGGTTGTCTCGCTTCTGGTGCTTGGCGTTGTGATGCTCGTCAATCCAGCTCGCGAGGCGTCCGCCCACGCCTATCTTGATCGCAGCGAACCTGCCGCAGACAGTGTGGTCGCAACTGCTCCGGCAGAGGCTCAACTGTGGTTCACCGAGCCGCTCGAATCCCAATACACATCGGCGGAACTCTACGATGTCGAGGGGCAGAAGATCGAGACCGGGCCGAGCGAAGTCAGCGCTGACGATACGCACCTGCTGATCCTGCCACTGCCCGGCGACCTGCCAGACGGCACCTACACCATCGCCTGGCGCAACGTATCAGCTGCTGATGGTCACCCTGCAGAAGGGTTCTTCTCGTTCACCACCGGCACCGCGGACAATTTGCAGCTCCCCGCCCCACCGGCAACGGTCGATTTCGGCGGTCCCCCAACGGCGGTCGCTGCCATCGGAAACTGGCTGACGCTACTCGGCATTATGGGTGTGCTGGGTCTGCTGGTGACCTTCTCCTGGGTTGTCGGTGGCAGTTCAGCCGAAGCTGAAATTGGGCAATGGAGTCGAGTCTGGCGGATTATTCGCTGGCTGATCATTGTCGGGGTTGGTGTAGCGGTTGCAGGCAGCCTCGTTGATCTCATTGATCAAACGTTGACAGTCACCTCCAGCTTATCGCTCACAAATGTCAGCGATCTGATTCGCACGTCGAACTTTGGTCAGCTCTGGCTCGCGCGCGTCGCGGGGCTGGGCATTGTCCTGCTCGGTACGATCCTTCTGACACGTGCGGAGAAGATTCCGCAACCGTTTGACCGGAGGCTGTTGACATTCTTCGCGCTTCTACCGATTGCCGCATTTGCGCTGAACAGCCATGCGGCGGCGATCGGCGAGGGCCGGCTGGCAGCGATCGTCGCAGATTTTGCCCATATCGTGGGTGGCGGTGTCTGGATCGGCGGGCTGATCGCTATCGGCGCGCTCCTTATCTCGCTCAGGAAGGTCGGATCTGACGACCGGCGTAGCGCGCTCGCGGATGCCTTACCGCGCTTCTCAACCCTCTTCATCGCAAGCGTCATCATCATCGTCGTGAGCGGAATCTATGCGTCATGGTTGCAAGTTGGGAATCTCACCGCGCTGACCGAGACGGATTACGGCAAGCTGCTCGTTTTGAAGGTGCTGCTGGTGGTGGTGATGGCCGCACTCGGCGCTTATAACCTCCTGCGTGTCGAGCCACGTTTACGTCAACAGAGCGCTCGCGTTCAGCACCTGCGGCGAACCGTGCGAACCGAGGTCGCCATCGGCGTCATTGTTCTCCTGATTACTGGCCTCCTGATCAGCTTGCCGAC
>CAYNTE010000050.1:0-8266 GCA_964399615.1 uncultured Thermomicrobiales bacterium | reverse complement strand
ACGATCGAGCTTGGGACCGAACCTCCTTCCAGCAACGTCCCGGCTGAGGCGCCGCGGTTCGATGGCGTGCTCGGCGCGATCTCCTCAATCCTGTTCTTCTTGGCGATACCAGCACTCATCATCTGCGTCCGGATGGCCAAACGCCAGACACTCGTCATGGCCGGCCTGCAACTGATGTTTGTGAGCTTGGCCGGGTTGTTGATCAGCCTAGTGATTTAGTGAGAACCTGCAACGCGACACTGCGGATATTCCCGTCGACCGAATAGCCGGATGAACTCGGAAATACGCGATATATCCAGGCTATTGACGGTCATTCATTCTTGAATATACTGGCACTAACGATCCGTTCTTGCCATACGATAGTGGGTGCGTGGGGATCCCCGGAAATTTACGAACAATCGCATAGTTGACGGGGTCGACGGCACCCGGGAGGGGGCCAGGGATGAAGAGCCGTTCTACCGGTTTACGTCTCATTTGTGCGCTCGTGGTGTCTGCTATCGGCAGCATCTCAGCATTGATGGCAGCTCCACCAGCAGCCGCAGCAAGCGTCCCGGTGACAGTCACGATTACACGATTCATTGAGATCCAGGACCCTGATCCGACGCAAGGCGATGGCGATTACTACGCCAGAGTCAAGATCGGTGCGACGCCCGCACAGGACAACGAGAGTTCACAAGTCGAGAGGGAAGACTTCGAGCCGTACTGGACCTTTACGGCAAATGTCGATGACGCTGACCCGGTTGTGACGGTCACCATAGAGATCATCGATTCTGACAGTTTCCCCGCCGAGCCTGACGATCTCATCGACATCAACCCTACTGATGGAGTCACAGAGCTATCAGTGAACTTCAACCTGTCGACGGGCGGGTGGACCAGCCCGGACATCACCGATAACACTGGTGTTGCACAGGGAGATGGTGATCGCGAACTCTTCGGCTTCACGGAGGGTGGCGAAGCCGGCAAAGTCTTCTTTGATATCAGTGCCCTATCGACAAGCGGTGACGCCGACGGAGATGCGCTCCTCGATGGTTGGGAACTCCACGGCATCGACCGCGACGGTGACGGAGTTACCGACGTCGATCTCGCAGCCATGGGCGCCAATCCGCTGCGCAAAGATTTCTTCGTCGAGACAGACTGTCTCGTAAGCGACGGCAATAATGACGGCGACCTGGCCGACCCGCAAGATCACAGTCACTGCCCGCTGCAGCTTGCGGTTCAAGACGTCGTGCAGGCTTTCGCCAATGCGCCGGTCGGTAACCCGGACGGCACGACCGGAGTCCAGCTCCACGTTGATACTGGGCCACTCTATGGCGCTGGATCCGTGACCAGCGTTCCAGGCGCCAGTGGTGTTACCGGCACCTTTGGCGATCACGGCGGCGGCAATCAGATCCCTGAAGCTGGGAACACCATCATCGATTACGACGGGGCTTCCGGCAATCCGGGTTCGAACTTCTATACGTTGAAGCAAGCAAACTTCAACGCCAATCGTGATCTGATCTTCCGCTACTCAATTTTCGGCCACCAGACGAACGCCCGCCAAGCGACCAATGACTGCACCAGCGGCCTGGCCGAAGGCATCCCCGGCAATGACTTCTTTGTTACGCTCGGCGGCCGGCGCGACGTCGACGGCGATGGCAACACGGACACGACCTGCTGGGGGAGTTCGGCACCGAATGGGATCGATGATGACGGAGACGGCGCAGTTGATGAAGATCTCCAAGATGGCGTCGACAATGATGGTGACTGCACTGCCGACACTGATGGAGACGGCAATACCTGCGATTGGGGAGACGTCGGCGTGGATGAAGACGGCGGATTCTCCATCGGCACCCGAGCCCAGCAAGCAGGAACCTTCATGCATGAGCTCGGACACGTCATCGGGCTCCACCACGGCGGTGGCGACGAAGTCAACAACAAGGCCAACTACCTCAGCGTGATGAACTACGCGTTCCAACCTTGCTCGGTTGCCCCCGGCCCAGCGGGTAGTGGGCTACCCGGCGGCTGCGATTACTCGCGGGATGACCTCAATGATCTCGTTGAGTCCCTCCCGCCTGGTCTGGATGAATGCCAGAGCATTGACGCCGGGCTGTACGGCCTTGGCCCGGTCGACTTTGATAATGACAGCTCGTTCGAGGGCATGAGCGGTTGCAACCCGGCAGCGACGGCAAACGTATCCGCGGATGCCAACGGCGACGGTGACGCAAATGACACGCTGGAAAGCTACGACGACTGGGCGAACATCTACTTCGGGTTCCGAACACTCGAGAATTTCCAGAACGGTATCGCCGACCCGGTCGAGAACGAGCCTACGCCGGAGATCATCGAGGCAGCCCAGAACTTCATCAACGGGCTGCTGGCTCCCGACTTGACGATCACCAAGACCGACAGCAGCGACCCGGTGGCAGCCGGCGAAGACCTGACATACACACTGACTGTCTCTAACGCCGGACCTACACCGACGGACTCGATCCAGATTACGGATACGCTGCCAGCCGGCGTTAACTACCTCGATGCCGGCAGCGACATGCGTTGCGACGAAGCATCGGCAGGCGTGATTGTCTGCGATCTGAATGACGAGCTAGCCTACGGAGACTCATCCACGATCACTATCGCCGTCCATGTTCAGGCCGACCTGGTCTACAACAACGGCGCGCCTCTCACGATTACCAATACCGCCGAAGTCGTGAATCTCAATGGCGCTGACTCCAATGAGATGAACAACAGCATCTCGGAGAGCACGCAGGTGGTCGCTGTGGCGGACCTTGAGATCGTTAGCTTCGTTGAGAACGGGGCGACCATCGACGTGTTGATCGGCGAGCCGACGACAGTGAATCTAGACAAAGTCATCACCAGCCACGGTCCCTCAGCTCCGATGGACGTGGCTTTGAACGTGACCACAGCGGCTTCGTCCGGCATCAGCGTTACCCCTGCGGCGACGAACCCAGCATCAGCTGACGCGTTGGGGCTCGAAGAGCTCCGTCCAGTGACCGAGACCTTTACGCTGACCTGCCTGGCACCAGGCGATCAGAGTGTAACGGTGACCAATGCCATCAGTCCCGCCAATTCTCCAGTTGATTCCGATCCGAACCCGGCCAACAACTCGATGTCGGTCACGCTGAACGTTGACTGCGTTGTGCCAGTGGCCCTCAACGTTCACCCCGGTAGTCTGACCAATCCAATCAACCTGAAGAGCAAGGGCAACGTCCCGACAGCCGTACTGACGACCGACGTGGGTGAATATGGTCTTCCGCTCGCGTTCGATGCAACGACGATCGATGCGACGACGGCTCGCTTCGGTCCAAAAGAGGTGCTCTTCAATGTCGCAACGCCTGGAGGCGCGGCAGAGAGCCACAACAAGGGACACGTCGAAGATTCTTACGAGCTGGACGAAAAGAATCGTGATGGCGACAAGGACATGGTGTTGCACTTCATCACACAGAATAGTCAGCTGGACGGCAGCGATGTCGAAGCCTGTGTCAAGGGCCGCTTCACTACTCCGGTAGGTGACACGTTCACCTTCTTTGGATGCGACTTGATCACGATTAAGCCCTGACGAGTCGCGCCAACAGTCCGGCTGATAGCCAGCTGATACGAAACGAGGCGGTAGCTATCCAAGCTACCGCCTCGTCTTACTCGTCAACTTAGTCCGCCCTGCACCTGCGTTACCATGCACCGCGAACGTCGCGGTGTAGACACACCCGCACGAATGTCATTGCAGCACCATCAATCGAGCGGAGAAATCTCGCCGCTCCAGCAGGTACGTGTTCTTATACAGTGGAGCCGACGATCGGATTCGAACCGATGACCTGCTGTTTACGAAACAGCTGCTCTGCCAGCTGAGCTACGTCGGCTTGTGCGTTGTTCGACAGCGGCTGGACCTGGACTTTGCTTCGATAATCGGGACATGCTCCCTGATCGAAACACCGGAGCAGTATACCAGGCTAGGCATGTCCGGACGGCCCTTGGCCGGTGTCTGGAGCCGATGTCGGGATTCGAACCCGAGACCTCATTCTTACCAAGAATGTGCTCTGCCTACTGAGCTACATCGGCATGACAAGATCCGGCTTTCAAAGGCCGGACTGCGTTATGAAAGTGTACACAGTGCCACAGATGATGTCACGCATAAACGTGCTCGCTTCGGTACACTCGTTCGCCTATACGAAGGCGTGACCGACAGGTCAAGTTGGGGGACCTCTTGCTATGAAGGTGCAACCAGATGAACTCATCATCGCCGGAGATCGGGTCGGGTTCGGCCCGCTCCGCAGCGATCTTGTCGAAACCTACCAACGGTGGATCAATGATCTGCGCGTCAATCGCACCCTCGGCATGCTTGCCTGGCCAATGACTCTGGAGGCGGAACAGGGCTGGCTGGATCATGCGCTGCGCGACCGCAGTACTGCGGCCTTCACAGTCTACGAGCTTTCTACCGGCATGCCGATTGGAAATGCATCGCTGACTGCAATCGACTGGGTCCACGATACTGCAACCTACGGCATCATGATCGGTGAACCGGATGCCTGGAACAAAGGCTACGGGACCGAGACTACACGCTTGATGCTGAATTATGCCTTCGATGTGCTCGGCCTGGTCAATGTCATGCTGGAGGTTTACGCACACAATCCCGGCGGCATTCGCGCCTATGAACGTGCGGGGTTCAAACGCATCGGCGTACGGCGCGGAGCGAGACGCACGGGGCGCAGTCGCAAGGACATTATCATCATGGACGCCACCCCTGATGATGTCCCAGCCTCAGCGCTCGCAGAACTGATTGAAGAGGGCTCACCAAAACGGTCGACTTAGCTACGGAGCAAGCCCGCGATCCACCGGCTCAGACGGTCGCGGGCTCGCGAGGGCGCCAGTCGGCTCCCTCCGGCACTTCGACCTCATATCCGAGCTGACGGAGCAGTGGAGCGATCCAGGCAGCGTGGTACGGGATCGGATCCACGGGGTAGCCCGGTCGGTGCGAATCTGAGCCAGCACTGGCGAGGATGTCATGTTCTGCGGCGTAACCGCGATACATCGCGACTTCGTCGTCCTTGTACGAGCGATAGTGCGCTTCGATCCCATCGATTGGAATAGTGGCTCGCATCCGGTCCAGCTTGTCGGCCTTTAAGATACCCCAGCCGTCGTCGCGCCCAGGATGAGCCACGACTGCAAGGGCGCCGGCCTCGTGCGCCGCCGCGACGGTTTGGTCGAGCGGCACGTCAACGAGTCCCGGCTCACCGAGGCCTTTGACAATGTTGTGGGCGGTCCGGGGGTCCCGGCCGTGCCCGTCCTTGATCATCGCGAAATAGACGAGGTACGGCTTCAAGGGTCGGCCGTCCGCCACTTCTGCCAGCGAAGGCACACGCCGTCCGTTACGCTCCAGGAGATCGACGATACGTCTCGCGGTCACATCTAACTGATGCTGTTGCTCGGCCAGCAGCTCCATGAATACGCGTGCTTCGGGGCGTTCGGAATAGATGCCGTATATCAGGCAATGAACCTGCCGGTCCTCCCAACTGGTCGTCATCTCAACGGCGGGAACGATGTCAATGCCCGCATCTTCTCCTATTGATCTCGCAGCTGGGACGGATGCCATGGTGTCATGGTCGGCCACTGCCGCCACCTGGAATTGATGCTCTCGCAGATAGGTGATCAGTGTCTCGGGAGTCCAGCCACCATCGGAAGCTCGTGTGTGGAGATGGAGGTCTACTGCGGCTTCAGGGGAGAGGTTGCGATTAGCCATATTGGTCCTTTCTTGGCGATGGTGTCCGCCCTCACAAGTGGTCAGTATACCGAGGAAGCCAGACAGACGGGATGGCACAATTGACCAGACTACGACGATCGAAAGGGACAGCATGGCCAGCCAATCCGACATCGTGAAGTACTGCGATGACCTCTTGCAGGCTGCGAACTACGAGGATGTTGCAGTCAACGGGCTTCAGGTAGAAGGTCGAGCCGATATCCAGACAATTGCACTTGCTGTGAGCACCTCTCAGCGGACAATCGAACAGGCCATCGAGTGGAAGGCCGACACGCTGCTTGTGCATCATGGATTGCTCTGGGGCAGCCGCAGCGGTCCGATATCCGGGATTTTCGCCAAGCGGCTGAGATTGCTGCTGCAGCACGATCTCAACCTGATCGGCTACCATCTTCCGCTCGATGGTCACGCTCAACTGGGCAACAATGCACAACTGATCGAGAAGCTGGGAATGGCTCGTGGCGATCGCTTTTTCGGCATCGGCTGGCTTGCAAGCGCCTCGCCCGCTCGGAGCCTCAACGCGTTGGCGTCCCGCATTGAGCAGCTCGTGAAACGGCCCCCGGTCATTGTCGGCGAGACGGCTGACGATCGGCCAATCTCGACCGTCGCAGTCGTTAGTGGCTCTGGATACGGAGCCGTGGCTGGGGCCGCTTCGCTAGGATGCGATGTGCTGATCACCGGCGACGTGCGCGAGCCAACGATGGCAGAGGCGCGTGAGATGGGAATCTCCGTCATTGCCGCGGGCCACGAAGCGACAGAACGGCTCGGCGTTCAAGCGCTCGGCCAGGCATTGACGCAGCAGTTTGATGTGACGTGCCGGTTCATAGACGATCCAAATCCGATCTAGGAGCGTGTCCGTGATGAGTGATCAATCAATAGCAGAGTTGTTCAAGGCGTATGACATTCGCGGCATTGTGCCGGACGAGCTCACACCAGAAATCGCCTATCGTATCGGACGAGCGCTGGTGACTTATCTCGACGCGTCTGACGTGTGCGTTGGGCGCGATATGCGGGTATCTTCAGAAGCACTTGCTGGGGGTCTGATCGACGGGATCCGGGATCAGGGGGCCGATGTGACGGATATCGGTCTGATCTCGACTGACGGCCTCTATTTCGCAGTGGGCAAGTATGGGTACGACGCCGGGGTCATGATCACGGCCTCGCACAATCCCGCCGAATACAACGGCTTCAAGATCTGTCGGTCCGAGGCACGGGCGCTTTCGATGGACGAAGGTATCGGCCAGATTCGTGATTTGGTGCTTGCCAATGACTTCGCCGAGCCAGCCAGGACTGGCGACCTCAGGGAACGCGACATCACCGAGCAATTTGTCGATCATGCCATCTCGCTGGCGGATGTCGAGGCAATCAAACCCATGCGCATTGTGGTCGATGCAGGCAATGGCATGGCCGGTAAGATCATCCCGCTCGTATTCGAGCGCATACCGGGCGAACTCATCCCGCTGTTTTTCGAGCTCGATGGGACCTTCCCGAACCATCCCGCTAACCCCTTGGAGCCTGAGAATATTCAAGACCTGCGAGAGAAAGTCATCGAGGAGAAGGCCGATCTCGGCGTCGCGTTCGATGGTGACGCCGATCGCATGTTCTTGATCGACGAACACGGCGAGTTCATCGGCGGCGACATGGTCACCGCGATGGTCTCGAAGGTCATGCTCGAGCGCTATCCCGGTGCTGAGATCGTCTATAGCCTTATTAATTCACGCACCGTCCCAGAGTTGATCGAGCGAGAGGGCGGGGTGCCGATTCGGGCGCGCGTGGGCCACTCGTTCATTAAGGCGGTCATGCGAGAGCACGATGCCGTCTTCGGCGGCGAACACTCCGGGCACTTCTACTTCCGCGATAATTGGTATGCCGATTCTGGACTCATCGCCTTCCTCACGATTCTGGAACTGCTCTCGAACGAAGGGAAGACGGTGAGCCAGGTCCTCGAACCCATCGACACCCGCTACCGCTCAGGCGAGTTGAATTTTGAAGTCTCGGACGCCTCCAGCGTGATGGAACGATTGAAGGACGCCTTCTCCGACGCCACGATCGATGATCTTGATGGCTTGACATTCGGTTATGACAACTGGTGGTTCAATATCCGGCCGTCAAATACCCAGCCTCTCTTGCGTCTAAATGTTGAGGCCGAGACGAAAGAGGAGCTTGAGCAACGCGTTGCCGAGGTCTCAGCACTGATACAGCAGCCCACCGCATGATCTCGGCTTGCACGACTGTCGAGATCATCAAGCACGCGCCGGCGTCTGGAATGCAGACGCAGTATGCCGGACAGGCCATTCCAGCCCGCGACGGCTGGGTTGCGGCGCGATGTGACTGGGTGCACGGCTTCGTGGATCTGGATGTTTTGAAATTTCGGCCCGGCGATGTGTTGTATGAGTATTTCGCGCTCGATGACCACTTCAACGCGTTCGCCATCCTGCGACCATCGGGCGAGCTCGAAGGCTGGTACTGCAATGTCACACACCCGACAACCGTCGAAGATTGCACCATCCACTGGCACGATCT
>CAYNTE010000049.1:11053-19550 GCA_964399615.1 uncultured Thermomicrobiales bacterium | reverse complement strand
CAGGCGGTATTACATCCCGGAACGAGCGCCCGCACCGCTCACCGTCCCCATTGAGACGGCCACGTAGGTTGTCATCCTGAGCCTGTCGAAGGATCTCTCTGGAGAACGTGAACTGTTGTCGGCGTTGGCATTGGTTGTCAGCCCAGGTGAGAGATCCTTCGATTCCGCTGCGCGCAGCCTGTCCTGAGCGTTGTCGAAGGGCTCTGGATGACATTGAACGTGGTCGTGTGGCGGGGACGATGGCGATCGTTGTCACCTCTCCGGAAGATCGTCCCCGCCCCCTCATCGTCCCCATCCTGACGACCACACCCCCCTGTCATCCTGAGCCTGTCGAAGGATCTCTCGGGAGATCGTGAAAGCGACGAGACGATGGACTTGAGTACCAATCCCAGTGGCAGACACTCACCATGCATAAGGCTTGACTTATATAAGCTGATACTATAGTATCTGGGAATGGAAGTCTTCACGGCCCTCTCCAGTCCCATACGTCGACAGATTGTCGAGCTACTCGCTAGCGGCCAGCTCTCTGCTGGCGAGATCGCTGGCCACTTCGAGGTCAGCCAGCCTGCTATCTCCCAACACCTTAAAGCGCTGCGCCAGGCCAAGCTCGTGCGCATGCGTGTCGATGGCCAGCGGCGCATCTACGACATCGACCCGGAGGGGCTAGCCGAGGTCGAGCAGTGGTCGCGCTCGGTGAAGGACTTCTGGAACGCCAGGCTCGATGCACTGGAGCACGAGCTGAGAAACGCGCCGCCGGCAAGGCAGAAAGGAGTCAACGATGACCGATGACCTCGGCACGTTCACCGATGCAGAGACAGTTCAGATCGAACGGATTGTGCCCGGGCCGATCGAACGTGTCTGGGACTATCTCACCAAGGCAGACAAGCTGAAGACCTGGATCGCCGTTGGCGAGATCGAGGAGCGTGTCGGGGCAACCGTCACCCTCTCCCAGGACAGCGACGAACTGCCCTACCGCGCCGACCATGTCTTCCGTGGCGTGGTCACCGCCTGTGATCCGCCCCACCTGCTGGCCTGGAGCATGGACGACGACGGTCCCCCATCCGAAGTCAGCTTCCAGCTCGAACCAGCTGGCGACCAGGTCAAGCTGACCCTCACCCACCGCCGCATTCCCCCAGGTTATCTGGCGAAGACTGCCGCGGGCTGGCACGTACTCCTGCACTTCATGGTCTCCCACATGACCGGCCAGAAAGCCCAGCCATTCGAAGACATCTTCGGGCCGCTGGACCAGGCTTACGAAGCACAGCTCGCCGCCGCGGGCAACTAGCGATCATCAAATCGAAAGGAACCACCCGATGAATACTGACCTCGCCACCATCGTCGACCCGCACACCGTCCGCCTCGTGCGACTGCTCCCCGGCCCCATCGAGCGCGTCTGGGACTATCTGACGAAGTCCGAATACCTCCAGACCTGGCTCGCGGCCGGTGATGTCGAAGAGCGAGTCGGCGCCACCATCGCCCTCGAACAAGATGTTCCCGGCGTGCCCTTCCGCTCCGAGCACGTCTTCCGCGGCGAAGTCACCCGCTGCGAACCGCCCAACGTCCTCGCCTGGACCTGGGACGATCAGGACGGCCCACCCTCCGAAGTCACTTTCGAGCTCACCCCGCAAGGCGATCAGGTCATGCTGACGCTCACCCACACGCGCATCGAATCAACCTTCATGGCCGAGATCGGCGCGGGCTGGCACACCCACATCGCCTTCATGCTTGCTCATATGAACGACGAAGAACCCGTGCCCTTCATGGAGCTCTTCGAGCGCCTGACCCCGCTCTACGCCAAGCAGATCGCCGCCGCGAGCTAATTACGGCATCGCAAGATTCATCGTCCGCGTCACACGACCCCGTTCAATGTCATCCCGAGCGCTAGTCGAGGGATCTCTCCGGAAAGTTCGTGACAGCATGTCGACATTGGTCGCGATTGCCGACACTTCCATGAGAGATCCCTCGCATTCCTCGGGATGACCATCTGATATGTATTTGGGTTACGAATCCGGCGGGGAAACCCGGTTGATCGTCCAGGCCGGTCCATCAATCCGGTCTGCAAAGATCCACAGGCGCAAGTCGTTGCTGAAGACGAGGCAGGTGTCGTGGCCGGGCGGCTCCGTCTCTGCCCGGATCACTGACGCCCCATCAAGCTCAGCAACCTCCTGCTCGCGATCACTCAGATCATCGAGCGCTCCTGCAATCGGACCGACCGGATCGTCAATGCGCCACGGACCATCGATGAAGAGGATCTGCGCGTCCTCGAAGCTGAGCACCAGGCGTTCGCCCTCGATCTCCGCTCCTTCGCAGCGACTTCCAGTCAGGCTCTCCAGCGTGGAATCATCCATCTGATCCTCCGCATTCATCACAGATTAGGATTCGGTGCTTCCCAATCCTCCGGCATATCCCGGCCGTCGATCCACCAGGCTGTCAACAATCCCGCTTCATCGTCTGGCAAATCGTCCTCAAACTGCGCCGCCTCGCACGGGAAGCAGCGCACGGTCAACTCCCCACTGAACCGCAGCATCAGATCGAACGCCACCGGATCGGCCTCCGCCGCAAGCAACTCCTCACCGATGAGATCCTGCAAACGCTCGAAACGGTCCGCCAGATCTTGGTCGCCCGAACCAGCCCAGATCGCTTCGCCGCGTTCGACTCGCCAGACACCCGTTATCGAGATCGCGCGGTCCGCAAGCAGCGCATCGTCCTCCAGCTCCTCGACCTCGCCGAAGAGCAGCGTCAGACGCCCCGCCTCGTCGTCGACATCCACCGAGGCACACTGCAGCCCCACGACCGTCGGCAGCCAGCTCTGCTGAGCCAGATACGCGTCGAAGGTCATTCGACGCGCGGGGGTTGCGTCAGGCGAGCAATCTCACCGAGAAAATGGAACCCACGCGGACCGAGCGCCGACAGCAGCGATGGGATGCTATCTCCCAACCGCACCACGGCACGGTCAGTATCAACTGCCACCTCGCCCTCGATTTCCGCGCCATCGGCCAGCAGATAATCCAGCGGCAACTCCGAATCGGAGAGCGCCACCAGATGCTCCGGGTAGAGCCAGACAAAGAACGGGTGCTCCGAGGCCTCCGTCACCTTGGGACGCTCTCGCAGACGGCCAGCATAGACCGCCACGGCAGTGATCCCGCTATATTGATCGGACCACGGATCGAACGGCGGCGTATCCATCCGGCAATAGACGATCGCCGCTGGACCCTTCTCACCGACGATGCAGATGTCATCCATCGTGTTCGGGTCGTGGATGATCAGCGTCTCGCGCAGATCGAAGATCTCGATCTCCGATCCTGTCTCTTCGATCGCCTCGCGCTGGACGGCGTCGGGAAACGTCTCACCCTCTTCAACCCAACCGCCGATGCCCGTCAAGGTCAACAGAAACCGGCTATCAGTCGGCTTCGGAGGTCGGGCCGCCATCAGAAACCGACCACGCTCCGAGATCAGCAAACTCGCCCCCCGGCGAAGGCGCTCAGACGTGATCGTATCGGCAATTGCACCCTCAACTGGCTGGATCACCACCAGACAGTCATCTCCTCACTAGATGTGACCCGATTCCACTACCTAATCATCGCACTCAAGAGCAACCGATGTCTATGAAGATCGGTGATTCCTCAGCGCAACCCCAGCGTCTTCAGCCCCTCCAGCGCGCCACTCGTCATGAAGCCCGCGTCGCCGCCAGCTGTAATGAACTGGAATCCCTCGTCAGCCCGGCGTCGTGCCTCCTCTGGCCCCGCCGCCGCGATGCCGGGGATCTTGCCGGCCGCCTTGCAGGCCCGCACCACCTCAGCCAAGGCGTCGGCATGTCGCTGGTCTCCAGCGGCCTCGCGCGGATCGATGCCCATCGAGAGCGCCATATCTGCCGGCCCAGCCCAGCAGCCATCGATGCCCTCGACCGACATGATCTCTTCACAGTGCTCCACGGCCGTGATGCTCTCGATCTGCACCGCCACGAAGAGCTCGTCGTTGATCCAGTCCGGGTAATCCGCGCCGTACTGCCCGGCGCCGCCCCAGCCCCAGGATCGCTTGCCGCGCGGTGGGTGCAGACAGGCATCCACGACCCGCTGGGCATCCTCGACACTGTTGACCATCGGCGCAATGATCCCCATCACCCCCTCGTCCAGCAGCCGCCCGATCAACGTGTAATCGTTGCGAGCCGGGCGCGCCATCGGGATCGCGGGAGAATTGCGCATGACTGTCAACGACTGGATGACCTCGGCCTGCCCAAACGACCCGTGCTGCGTGTCGAGCAAGATCCAGTCGATCCCGCAATTCGCCAGAATCTCCGTCGCGCGTGCCGATCCCAGCCCCAGTGCGTAGCCGAACGCTGGCTCACCACTCACCATCTTCGCCTTCGCCGTGTTGCGTCGCACGTTTGCCCCTCCTTCAGTCCAACCGTCTCGCCTGTCGGTATCGCCATCTTAGAGCGATATCCCGATCAGCGGCACGCTGGCCTACCTATGGACCGTATACTTGACGGCTGCGGTGGGACCTCGCGAGACCTGACTCACGCCAACAATGCCTATTCAGCGCCGGTCCCGATTACCCAACGAGGAGGTTGTCCCTTGGCTGATGAAGAACAGCTTCGTGATCAATATCGCGGCGCGCTGCTAGCTAGCGCCTGCGGCGACGCGCTCGGCGCAACGGTCGAGTTCATGTCTCCACAGGAGATCAGCAGTCAGTTCGGCGTGTTGCGGGATATTCAAGGGGGAGGATGGCTCCATCTGCACCCCGGCGATATCACTGACGACACCCAGATGGCCCTCTGCATCGGCCACTCCATCACCGAATTGGGCAGGTTCGACCCCGACGACATCGCCCGGCGCTTCCTCGAGTGGTATCAATCCAACCCTCCCGATATCGGCCACACCACACGTGCCGCGCTCGAATTCCTCGATCTCGGATTGCCCTGGCACGAGGCCGGTCAGCGAGGACATGAGAAGATGCGCCCCAAGGACGCCTCCAACGGCTCGATCATGCGTTGCGCGCCAGTCGCCCTGCTCACCCGCGCCGATGCCAACCGCAACGCCGAATGCTCCGCGATGTCATCACGCATCACCCACGCCAACCCGATAGCGGTCGATGCCACCGTCGCGCTCAACGCCGCCATCGCCGGGCTCCTCAACGACCCGGGTGCAGATCCGCTGAAAATCGCCAGCGAGACCGCCGAAACCGCAGAGCTGCGTGACGCCCTAAGCCAGGTGCCCAATCTTGAGGCACGAAATCTCCCCGCCGGTGGCGCAGCCGTCGAGACGATGCAGGCGGCATTCTGGGCTATCACACACCACGACTCGCTGGAAGAGACGGTCGTCGCCGCTGTCAATCTCGGCCACGACGCCGATACCACGGGAGCAGTCGCGGGGGCGCTGGCTGGTGCACGCTGGGGCAGCGAAGCCATCCCCGAGCGCTGGCTCGATATCCTGATCCCCGCTCCCGAGATCACCGCCATCGCGGATGAGCTCTATACGCTCTCGTTATCTTTTGCGCCGGAATCCTGAGCAGACCCTGCCAACCGCAGGTACCGCTGAACACTGGCCCGGTTGCGGTGGTCGTCGGCCAGCCCCAGCAGCGCCAGCAGTTGCGCCTCATCAAGCCCATCGATAGCCGCGTCGACCGCAAAGGTGTCACGCAGCGTCTGTGGTGTCACGCGACGCTTGATACCCGCCAGCCGCGCCACGCGGTCCGTCAGCTTGTTGATCGATTGCGGCAGCATCTCGATCAACGCGCCATCAGGCTTCGCCGAATCCAGGTAGCGTTGATAGACCTCGCCGAATGGCGCGACAGCCTCCAGCGCCCGCTCCCGCCCCCGGGCACGCTCTGCCTCGTGCCGGATGAAGACCAGTGCCGACCCATCCTCACGCGCCTCGATATGCCCCGGTTGCAGCGCCAGTAGTTCGGCCCGCGTCAGCCCAAGCCGCAGCAGCAGCCAGCAGACCAGCTCTGTGCGAACCGCATCCTCAGCCGCCGCTTCCATATACGCCTCTTGCTGCGATGGGGAGAGCGGTCGCGGCATCTTGAGCGGGATGTGCTCCGGGTAGAACTCCGCCGTCGGGTCGTGGTCCAGCACCTTCGTCTGGATCGTCAGCCATTTGAAGAAGCTGCTCAGCGTCGTTAGCCGTCGCTTGCGTGTCGAGCGCGACTGCGCATCGCCCAGAAAGCGGGTGATGTCGTAGCCGGTCACCTTGCCAACCGGCCGGTCATTGGCCCGCTCGGCAAAGAGCGCCAGATCCGAGAGATAGGAGAGCACCGTGTTGCGCGGCCGCCGGTCCTGCTCCAGCCGTCGCTCCCACCAGGCCCGTGCCACCGAGATCGGCGAATCCGGCCCCAATGGCGGTAGCTCTGGTCGCGGAGCGCCGTCAAACAACGACGACTGCCTGCGCTGTTCAGGTTGCTCGTCCATCGCTCCACTGGCCTCTCATATCCACACCTGGCATGCTGTGGCTGTAGTGTGCCACGCGCACCAGGTCCAAACGCATCACAAACTCATTACAATTGAAGGCAGCGCACATCGTGGTCGCGCCATTTTAATGTCGAGGGGAGTAGCGAACCTGCCTGTACTGAGATTCAAACCCACCGTCGCTATTGGTAGCCTCGCGCTGCTTGCCCTGCTGCTGTTGTCTCTGGCCATCCCCGGCTCCGCCAGTGCCCAGGCAAAGAGCGCCTACTGGCAACGCTATGACGTCAACGTCGACATCAACCAGGACGGCACCCTCAGCGTCACCGAGAATCAGGAGATCGTCTTCCAGGGCGGACCATTCCAGCAAGGCTACGCCGTCATCCCCCTGGATCGTGTAGAAGACATCACCAACGTCCAAGTCCTCGAAGGTGGCAGACCCTATCAGCAGGCCACCTCGCAAGGCACACCCGGCACATTCATCGCCCAGGTCTATGGCGGCGAGATCGAGATCCGCTGGTGGTTCGATCCCGCCAGCAACGAGACCCGACAGTTCACCATCCAGTACGATGTTGAAGGCGCGATCCGCGTCTATCCCGAGCAAGACCGCGAGCAGCTCTGGTGGCGTGCGATAGACACCGACTTTGCTGGCGACATCGAGGAATCCACCGTCACCATCAACCTACCCGAGCCGGTCCCCTTTGAATCTCTGCTCTGGGAGGCCTACACCCAGGGCATCGATGGTGTCACCAGCGAACAGATCGACGACGACACCATCGCCTTCCACGCCAGCAACATCAGCCAGGGTTCCGCACTCGAAGCCCGCGTCGAATATCCCCACATCACCCAGGCCGTCGAACCATCCTGGCAAGCGGGAGAGGAAGCCCGCGAGGAGCGCGAAGAAAAGCTCAAGCCACTCAAGGCCCTCGCCAACATCTTCTTCCTCGGCTCCGGCCTGCTCGTCATCCTCGGCGCGCCCATCGGCCTCTTTCTCTACTGGCAGCGCAAGGGCAAGGACTTCGAGGTCGTTCTCCCCGTCGACATCCTGCGGGAGCCGCCCGACGACCTGCCACCCGGCGCAGTCGGCGCGCTGATCGACGAGAAAGTCGATACCCACGATCTGATTGCCATTATGATCGGCCTCGCCGAGCGCGGCATCATCCATATTGAAGAGACCGAGCAAGAAGTCCTCGGTGGCCTGCTCTCCTATGGGCGCGACTGGACTGTCACCCGGGTGGATACGACCAGCTCCCTGACCAATCCGGAGCGAAAGCTCCTGAGTGCGCTCTTCGGCGGCAAGGACGAGGTCAAGATGAGCGATGTCCGGCAGCGCTTCAGCAAGGAACAGAGCAAGATCAAGACCGCAGTCTACGAGGAGCTGGTCAAGCGTGGCTACTTCCCCCGCAATCCCGAGACCGTGCGCAACACCTGGCGCTTCATCGCCATCGGCATCATCGGCGCGGCCATCTTCGGCGGCATCGTGCTCTGGGGCGCCGTCGGCTCGTTCGCGCCGCTCTTCATCGTGCTGCTCATCGGCGTCGGCGTCGCTGGCCTCGCGACCCTCATTGCATCCGGCGCCATGCCACGCAAGACCGAGAAGGGGGCAGACGCAGCTGTGCGCTGGGCCGCCTTCCGGCGCTACCTCGTCGAGATCGATCGTCATCAAGACCTTGAATCCGCCAGAGAGATCTTCAGCAAGTATCTGCCCTACGCCGTGGCGTTCGGCATCGAGAAGAGCTGGGTCCGCAAATTCGCCGAGATCGATACCCCTGCCCCGACCTGGTACGGAGGGTACGGCGGCTACGGTCGATACGGCCGGCGTGGCTACCCTCGCCGTGGTCCCGTCTTCATCCCCGGCGGTGTCGGTGGCGATGGACCCAGCGACGGTGGTGGCGGGATCGGCATGCCCGACCTCCAGAACATGAGCGATACCTTCGCGGGCAGCTTGCAAGGCATGAGTGACGGCCTCTTCGACATGTTCGATCAAGCCACCAAGGCCTTCTCCCCCGTCTCGTCATCCGGCGGGTCCGCCGGTGGTGGCGGCTTCTCCGGAGGCTTCTCCGGCGGAGGCGGCAGCTTCGGCGGTGGCGGTGG
>CAYNTE010000049.1:4287-10953 GCA_964399615.1 uncultured Thermomicrobiales bacterium | reverse complement strand
CCTGCTGACGACCCGGAGCAAATCGAGATTAGCATCCGCATGGGCATCCGTGCCGCCAGAAATGGCGACAACGTCTACCTGATGCAGATCCCTAGCCTCACACCCGCCTCTTCATAATTCGATTGGCTCCCAGTCGAGGGGCAAGTTAACGCTTACCGGAGCGCGATTGCCGGGAGGTCTCCAGGCGGAGGATCGAACAGCCCCCAGATACCCTCCAGTTCTTCAGTGGTTCCGTTATTCAGCGACGCTTGGCCGCCCTCGATGGCATCCATCCAGGCGATCTGTCCCGTGAGCAGCTGGCGGAGCGCCGGTTCGGTCGTCCGAATCTCGACCGCTGCACCGGCAGACCCTTCGCCAAGCACGTCCGCCACTTCGGACCGGATTACAAGGCCGTAATTCCTGGCCGTATCAGTGCAGCGAAACGTCACGCTCTGCTCAACACCAGCACTCTGAGATGCATCAAGGCGAGTCGCCAGACCTCGGAGCAATAACGGAATCGGCATGTTCGCGGCGACATCAGGATTTCGCATGGCGCGCACAACGTCCAGCAGCGCCGATCGATCCAGCGTCCCGTCAATCTCCTTGGCGGCCATCAAGTAATTGTTGCGCCAGATCGGGTTGACCGCCTGATAGCCAAGCTGCCGCAGCGCATCCGCCTTCAGCCGGCGAGCTTGCTGATCAGCAGAGTCCTGTCGCAGAACGTGAGTCAGGACCTCCGCCACCCAGCGAAAATCACCTTCCGCATAGGCGCGTTCAGCGATGCCAACCACAGCCTCGCGACCGCCCATCGCCGTGACATAGCGTGCTGATAATGCGGCGCGAGGCAGCGGATCAATCGCCGTCGGGTCGCCTTCAAACCAACCAAAGGCGTTGTGATAGATCTGCCGCACCGATTGCTCGACAGATCCATAGAACTCGCCGAGCCAGGGATGATCACGCATCCGCTCGGGCAGCTCGGACACCACCTCGACCAGCTCATCGGGAGTGAGACCGCGCGCCATATACCGGACCGTTTGATCATGGATATATTGAAGCGCGTCCCGGTAGGTCAATAGCATATCCGCGACCTCTGCTCGCCCGATGAGCGGACGTCCATGCCCAATAATCAGTGCTTCCGCATCATACTCACGCAGGAGATCGATGGCGCGGATCCATTGCCAGATATCGCGGACCGCACCGCGCAGGGCATAGAGATTTGGAAATGACTCGCCCTGAATCACGTCGGCCGCATGCAACACACCGTGGTCGGGAAACCACATCACGATCTCATCGTCAGACTCGCTCGGAGCTTCCCTGAGCTGAACCCTGATGCCGGCGACCTGAATGTCTAGCGTCCCCTGGAAGACCGCCGTCGGTGGAATAAAGCCTGAGGTGCCAACAGTGAACTGGATCCCCAAGCCTGTCTCGACCCAGCCCTCAGGACCAGGCTCAAGATCGTGGCCAAACGTATACGCCAATCGCACCGGAGGCACGATCCCAAGAGTTGGATTGCCCAGGATCCCCGTCAAGAGCCGCTCGTGGGCGTAGATCTCCACCTCACCCCGATCAACAGCAGCCTTATCGAGAATCGCACGAACGCCTGAAATATGGTCGGGATGGCTGTGGCTGTAGATCAAGGCCCTGATCGGCTTGTCGCTCACCCTCCGCAGATCAGCGAGCGCCCGTCGCGCCCTCTCCTCAGTCTCCAGGCAATCAATCAGCAAGACACCGTCGTCGCCAACGACCATCGTCATGTTGGCCTGACCGTAGCCGACCGCGACATAGAAGCTCTCGGCAACTTGATAGACGCCCTGATTCATCGACCGAGCATGACTGGTTAGCCGGGCAGGGATCGTCTCAGCTTCCTCAGTGTAGGCAAGGTTCTCGCCCGTCAAGAAGAGAGGTTCTGGAATCGTCATGCGTCTCGTCCCCTATCGTTGGCGTCCAGAACACGGCTGATCAGCCCGTGCATTTCCTGCTGCTGATCAGCGTCAAGAGCGGCGTCCAGCACAGCATTCAGCGATACTTCACAGGTCTCGCTGGCAACAGCCAGCTTGCGTCTCCCAGCTTCCGTGAGTCCGACACGGCTAACGCGACGGTCCCGAGCATCCGGCTCACGTTGAAATAGCCCAGCCTGCTCTCCACGGTCCACAATCTTGCTCGTCCCGCCTACCGTTAGCCGCAGCTTCTCGGCGAGTTCACCAACGCGTAAGGTCCTTTCAGGGTCCCGTCCCACCACATACAGCGGCCAGAACATCGCCAGCGGTAGGTTGTGATCTTCCCGCAGCCTCGCGTCGATCTGATCCCAGAGCGAAATCTCTAGACGAATCAGGTCGCTCATCCACTCGATTGGATCAACTGACGTCGCACCCATAGCCGACTGCCCACTCCACTTAGAACTCTCAATATATATTCCCTGGACTTATCTTCCGAGGAAGCTATATTTACAAGCCAGCCCGTCGAGCGTTGCAACGCTCGAGATGGCGGCATTTGTCGTGACACCCCAACTCGCTAAGCCATCACCGGACACCTGTGTTGTTAGCGAATGCCAACCTGCTGCTGCATGCCTGCGATGATCAGTCGCAGGCCCTGTTCGAAGCGCTCATCGAAGTTGTCGAACATCTCCCAGCCTGCCGCGACGGTCAGCGGGTAGTCTGACGCGTTGATACGCGCGGCCCGCGTCTCGGGGTCGTAGCGCTGGTCCGGGTCACCTGCGGCCGGCCGCACGGCTTGCTCTTCGATGGTGAACCCGATCACGAAGCTGTAGAGCGTCGTCCAGCCCGCCACGGCGTCCTCAAGCGAGAACCCAGCATCCACCAGCAGCCGCAGCGGTTGCTCCATCGACTCCAGCAGCTGATTGTCCGTCAAATAGGTGCCGCTGAAGATCTTCGCGCCGTCGCGGTACTCCAGCAGCATCTCGCGCAGGCTGTGGATCATCTCCCGGATCGCCTCGGGCCAGGGAGCGTCGATGCTGAACCGGCCCCGCTGCACCGCCCGCCGCAGCATCATCGTCGCCATCTCATCCAGCAGCTGCTGCTTGTTCTTGACGTGCCAGTAGAGCGTCGGTGCTTGCACACCGAGCTCCCCCGCTAGCCGCCGTAGCGTCAGCCCTTCCATCCCGACCTCGTTGAGCAAGTCCAGTGCCGTCTCGACGATCTGTTCCCGGTTCAGCGCCATGATCACTCCCTTGACACTCTAACAGTGTTAGATTATCATACGCTTCGCACTCTAACGATGTTAGAGCACGTGGCACACCGGCGTGACACCGCGAAAGGAACAACCGCCATGCACGCAGCAGTGATTCACGAGTTCGGCCAGCCGCCCCACTACGAGGACTTTCCAGAACCTCGTGCGGGTGACGGCCAGGTGCTCGTCCACATGAAAGCCGCTGGACTCCACCAGATCGTGCGCTCACTAGCTAGCGGAGAGCACTACGGCAGCACCGGCATGCTGCCGCTCATCCCGGGGCTCGATGGGGTAGGCGTGATGGAAGATGGCAGCCGCGTCTACGTCGGCATGCCCAGCCCACCCTACGGCACGATGGCAGAGGTCGCCGCCGTCAACCCCATGTTCTGCATTCCCCTGCCCGATAGCCTCGATGACTACACTGCCGCGGCCATCTTCAACCCCGGTATGTCCTCCTGGCTTGCGCTGCGATTCCGCGCCGGGTTCCAGCCGGGCCAGCATGTCCTCGTCAACGGCGCAACAGGCACCGCCGGAAAACTCGCCGTCCAGATCGCTCGCCAGATCGGCGCAGAGCGCATCATCGCCAGCGGGCGCAACGACCGGGCACTCTCAGAGCTTCTAGACCTCGGCGCGGACGCCACCATTGACCTCAAGCTGACCGATGCCGAAATCGTCGCAGCCATCGCCTCCGAGGTTGATAGCGGCGGCATCGACATCGTGCTCGACTACCTCTGGGGACATCCGGCCGAGACCATTATCCAGGGCTTGATGCGTCACAGCCTCGTCCGCGACGCAGCACATACTCGCTACGTCGAGATCGGACAGATCGCCGGCCCGACGGTCAACCTCTCCGCCGAGGCGCTGCGCGGCTCTGCGCTCGAGATCCTCGGCAGTGGGGGCGGTTCGGTGCCGGTCGAGAAAGTCGCTGAGCAGTTTCCCGAGTTCCTTGGGCTTGTCGCCAGCGGCGATCTCAAGATCGACATCGACCTTGAACCGCTCTCCACTATCGAAGCCGCCTGGCAGCAACCAACCAGCGGCCGGCGGCTCGTCTTTACGATCTAGCGTCCGGGCGGTCAGGGCATCATTGCTTCTCGCACTGGCCCAACCACCAGAACCCCACATCGATCCTCGCTTCGAGCTCGCGCTGGCCGCCGATACGTTCGCCTTGACCACGCAGATAGACCACCCACCAGATAGCAGAATCGACCGAGGTGAACGCTGCCCACGGCGTCAGGCGTTCGACAGCAGTTGGATCGCCACCTGCTTCTACATAGGCCGCCAGCATCTTGTCCATCAGCGACACCAGCACTGGCTGCTCCGTAAATAGGTAGGCCAGCTCTTCGGCTGGGTCTGCGGCGCGGGCGTACTCCCAATCAATCAGATAGACGGCATCGTCAGTCCAGAGCAGATTTCCGATGCTCAGATCACCGTGAATCTCGGCAAATTCCATCGATCCCCAGCCAGCGGACCGGCCGCTCATCCGCTTTATCTCCGCCTCGACACCGTCTCGCAAGATAACCAGTTCGGACAACCCCTCCAGATCGACCTTGTGAAGACTCGCGATCCGCGCCCGCAACGCATCAAGTCGCGTCCCGAGCCGCAGTGTCCGGTCCGGCCAAACGACATAGCCCGGAGCTTTGTGTCCATGCAAGCAAGCCAGCGTACGCGCCAGTGCCTCGACCTGACGCTCGGTTACATCATCGAGCGCCATCACCTCGCCCGCCAAAAAGTCATGGACCAGCATCCGCGGCTCGACATGCCGGAGTACCGGAACACCCGGACAGCCACTCGCCGCGCTGATCGCCCGCGCTTCGGCCAGCAAATCCCGACCTGGCCGCGCCTCTCGGACGGTATAGCGCGGCGTCGACCTCTCACTCACCCGCCAAACCGTCGAGTTCAGGCCACCAGCGGCGCGCTCGGCGGTCCAGCCGTCGGCAGGATCAGGTAGCAAGCCAATCTCTCGCAGTCGCTGGAGCACTCGCTGAGTCATCCGGCCCCGCCCTTCATTCAGCCTCGCCCGCTCCTATCCTACGGTGCAACACTTGGCAGGCGAAGGAAGGCAGGCGCATGTCAAAACCGCAACCAATCAACCGGCAGATGGTGCTCGATGCGCCCGTCGACCCCGTGGATCTCGATACCGCCGTCTCGATCATGAACCGCTGGCTCGATGCCCAACCAGTCCGTCTGCATCACATCGTCACCGTCAATCCCGAGTTCGTCATCGCTGCTCGTCGCAATCCTGAGTTCTCTCGCGTCCTGCGCGAGGCCGATCTTGCCACCGCCGACGGTGTCGGCATCATCCTGGCGGGCAAGTTACTGGGCATCCCTGCCGGCCAGCGCATCACCGGCGTCGATCTCACCGAGGCCATCGCCGCGCTGCCACACCCCAACGCCCGCGTCTTTCTACTGGGTGCAGCCGAAGGTGTCGCCGCCAGGACCGCCACGATGCTCCGTCAGCGATATCCAGCATTCCAGGTCACGGGAACTTTCAGCGGCGATGCCTCTGACGCCGGCTGGCCCGCCATTGCTGCCGAGCTCGACCAAGCTCAGCCAACCATCTTGCTGGTCGCCTTCGGACATCCCCGCCAGGATCTCTGGATCAACCACTATAAGGAAGAGCTGGAGCGCCGTGGCATACTCGTCGCGGTCGGCGTCGGTGGCGCGTTCGATTATCTCTCCGGTTTGATCCCGCGCGCGCCACAGCTCGTGCGCAGACTCGGTTTCGAGTGGCTCTATCGTCTGATCCGGCAGCCCTGGCGCTGGCGACGTCAACTCGCACTGCCACTCTTCGCCGCACTGCTCGCACGTGAACGCCTCAAACGTCTCTGATGATCAGGAGCAACTTTGACCACCGACTACCCACGCGGCGAGGTTGAGTGCGTCTGCGGGTCTGGCATCCACACCCTCCTGCGCTGCTCTCGCTGCGGAAAACCTATCTGCTACGACTGTATGGTTGAATCCCCCGTTGGCTACCGCTGCCCCCAATGCGCCTCTGGTCCACGCGTCGGCGCCTACCGCACCTCACCCAATGTCCTGCTCAAAGGCGCGCTGGCAGGTCTCGCCGTTGCCATTCCTGTTGGCGTCCTCTGGGGCTATTTTCCAAATTGGGGCTTCTATCTCGCCTTGCTGCTCGGCTTCGGCGTCGTCGAGGCGATGGCGCGCGTCACCAACCAGAAGCGCGGCACCGAGCTCATGCTCATCGCCATCTGCGCCATCGTTGTCGGGCTCGCCGTCAGCCGCTACGTCATCTCAGTCGACACCGATATCCCGCTCAGCATGCTGCTCGATCATCCCGATCAGCCCTTCTTCCGGCAGGTTTTTCGCCTACGATTGATTCCGGACTTCATCTTCATGGCGATACCTGCCGTCATCGCCTATATTCGCTTCCGGTAGCAGCAGCGGAGAGCAGGAGACCGGCGTGCGCAACATACTCGATCGCATCGGCGGCCAGACCTATTACGTGATCGGCGATCTCTGCCTCGATCACTACCTCTTCGGCCG
>CAYNTE010000049.1:2693-4187 GCA_964399615.1 uncultured Thermomicrobiales bacterium | reverse complement strand
GACTATCGCTCCGGCGTCGTCACCGATGCATTGATCACCCAGCTGCTCGCGAAACGCCAGGATCGCCAGATCCTCCTGACCGTCGATTCTCAAGGCCAGCTCGACCGCTTCCCCGGTTTCGACCTCATCAAGTGCAATCAGGCTGAAGCTGAAGCCGTGCTCGGCGAATCCATCCATGAAGCCGGCACACGCCAGCGGCTGCTCCAGCAGCTCCAGCAACGACTCAACGCGGGTTGCCTGGTCGTGACGCGCGGCAACGAGGGAGCGGCAATCGCCAGCAAGGACGACTACGCCGAGGTGCCCGCCCCCAGTCAGCGCGAGGTCTTCGATGTCACCGGCGCGGGCGATACCGTCGTCGCCATCATGACCGCCGCCTTGCTGGCTGGCGCAACCCCCGTCGAAGCCACCCGGCTCGGCCAGGTCGCCGCTGGCATCGTCGTCCGCAAGTGGGGTAATGCGCAGGCCAGCCGTACCGAGATCGAGCAGGAGATTGACCGGGACGGGACGACCTGATGCCCGTTATCCCCATCGACCAGCTAGCGTCGCTCGGCCAGCAGCTTCGCGATCAAGGACTGACCATCGTCCTCACCAACGGTCATTTCGACCTGCTCCACACCGGCCACCTGCGCTACCTCCAGGCTGCTCGTGAGCTGGGCGACCGCCTGATCGTGGCCGTCAACGACGACGCCGTCACCCGCCAGCGCAAGGGACCCGACCGGCCGATCCTCCCTCAGAACGAGCGCGCCGAGCTGCTGGCCGCCCTGCGCTGCGTCGATTACGTCACCATCTTCCATCAGCCAACCGCAAGCGAGGTCGTCGCGGCGCTGAAGCCCAATGTGTACGTCAAGGGTGGTGACTACCTGCCCGGCGGCGCTCCTCTACCAGAGGCCGAAGTCGTCGAACGGTTCGGTGGTCGCGTCGTGATCCTGCCGCTCACCGAGGGACGCTCCACCAGCGCCATCATCGAGGCCATCCGCAACCGCCGGGGCATCGCGTGAAAGAGTCCCGGCAACCCGCGGCCCAGCCCTCGCACGGCTCCAGCATCGGAACCGCCGCCCTGCTCCTGATGCTCGGCACCATCCTCTCGCGCATCCTCGGCCTCGTCCGCGAGCAAGTCACCAGCTACCTCTTCGGCACCGGCGATTCCGTCGCGGCCTTCACCATCGCCGACAACATCCACACGATGCTCTTCGATCTCGTCATCAGCGGCATGATGCAGGCCGCCCTGATCCCGGTCCTCAGCGAATACGCCACACCCGAGCGTCGCGAGGAGTTTCGCCGCATAACCGGGTCGCTGCTCACCCTCGCCTTCATCTCCGTCGGGTCCATCGTCGTCCTGATCGAGATCTTCGCCCCCACTGCCGTCACCATCATGACCCGCATCGGCGCAGACACCACATTTCGGAGCGAGGAGACCTACCAGCTCACGATCGAATTGGTGCGCATGATCCTGCCCGCCGTCCTGATGCTCGCCATCTCGACCATCCTGATGGC
>CAYNTE010000049.1:0-2593 GCA_964399615.1 uncultured Thermomicrobiales bacterium | reverse complement strand
GAGAACGCGCTCGGCGCCATGCGCTACGCCACCACGCTCAACCAGATGATCCTCGGTCTCGTCGCCGCTGCCATCTCGCTCGCTGCCTTGCCGACGCTCTCGCGCCACTTCACCAACAACGACGAAGTCGCCTACCGCTCCACCCTGGCGCGCGGCCTGCGCATGGTCACCGTCCTGGTCGTGCCTGCCTTTCTGGGCATGCTCGTCCTCTCCTGGCCCATCGTCCGCCTGCTCTTCTTCCACGGCGAAACCCAGCAGGCTGGAGCTGACGCCATCTGGCTGGCGCTGATGCTCTATCTGCCCGGCACCCTCTTCGCCGCCTTCGATCAAGTGCTCATCTTTGCCTTCTATGCCCGCCAGAACACCAAGACGCCACAGATCGTCGGGGTGCTGGCCGTCTTCGTCTATTTCGCCTTTGCCCTCTCCCTCTTTGGCTCGCTCGACATGGCCGGGCTCGTTATCGCCAACTCGATCCAGTTCATCTTCCACACCATCGTCATGATCATCCTTGCCCGCCGCCTGCTGGCCGGAGCCTCGCTCGACGGCGGCCGGCTGCGACGCACATTTCTGGCCTGCCTCAGCGTCGGACTCATCATGGCTGCAATCGCTGGCGGCGTCGCGTTTGGACTTGAGAGCATCCTCACCGCTGGACTCATCCGCGATGTCGCAGTCGTCCTGATCCCCACCGCCATCGGCGCGCTGGTCTACGTCGTTGGTCTGGCACTGCTCGATGTCGAGGAGATCGAGATCATCCAGCGACGCTTCTTCGCTATCGCCGGACGCAGCAGATGACCATGATCGGCTACAGTAGATGCCGCGTTTGGCATCGCCGACTTCTAATTCTTAAACCCCGGACACCGGTTCCCGGACCCCGAATCCCGAAAAGGAGCTACCTTGACACTCGATACACTCAATGATCGATACGACATCGTCATCGTTGGCGGCCGGATCGCTGGCTCGACCTCCGCCATCTTGCTCGGCAGGCTTGGCTACCGCGTGCTCCTGATCGAACGCTCGGAGATGCCCTCCGATACGCTCTCGACCCACTACATCTGGCCCGATGGTGTGGCTGCGCTCGACCGCATCGGCCTGCTCGATGAGATCCTCGCTACCGGCGCACCGAAGCTACCTGCCTTCCAGCGCTGGAATGGCGATATGCACCTCGTCGCCGATCTCGTCCCGATCCAGGGCATCGACTACGGCCTCTGCCCTCGCCGGCAGATCCTCGACACCATCCTCTTCGAAGCCGCAGCCCGCACCGATGGCGTCGATGCTCTCGCCGGTGCACGAGCCACCACACTACTCCGCGAGGATGACCGCGTCACCGGGCTTGAGATCACCGATGCGACAGACACCATAGCCATCAAGGCCGAGCTCGTCCTGGGCGCAGATGGCCGCCACTCCTTCGTCGCCCGCCAGGTCTTGGCCCACGAGCACGACGTCATCCCGCCCGGCAAGTTCTGGTACTACGCTTACTACCGCGGCGCGACCCCACCCGAACCGCCCGCCTTCGTTACCTCCGGCACCGAGACTGACTTCGTCGGATCGGCCGCCACCAACGATGGACTCCAGATGGTTCTCTATGGTGCGGATGAAGAGCAGTTCATCGACTTCCGCACCGACTTCGCCGCCAATTTCGAGCAGCGTGTCCGGGCCCATCACGCCATGCAACTCACCCTCGCCAACGCCGAGCGCGTCTCCGATGTCGCTGGATTCTCAGGCATCCGTGGCTACTATCGCGACGCATTCGGCCCCGGCTGGGCGCTCGTCGGCGACGCCGTGCATCAGAAGGACCCCATGGCGGGACGCGGCATGGCCGAGGCGATCCGGGGTGCCGAGTGGCTCGCCGAAGCACTCACGGACGGCATCAGCGACGGCGCGCTCCGGCGTTACGCCGACACCCTGCGCGCCATGACCAGCACGGCCTACCAACTCGTGCGCATCAGCGTCCGGCCCGATCGCTATCGCACCGACGAGCAAGGCGCGATCCTGAAAGAGCGCATCATCTCCGATCAGGGGCTGACCGAGTTTATGCGCCTTTGGTACGATGACACTCGCTCGTTTGAAGACTATTTCGGAAAAGCCTGATTTGCCTATCGTTTCCCACCCTTTCGGGTAGGACGTCGAACTACCCCCTTGGATGTGGAGACATGTCCGAAAAAGGGCGATCATAGTCTCAAGCACGGGGCGGAGCGACTTGGTCAGCACTGTGCGGAGCAAACCTGGTAGGCATCGGAAGACGGCCCCCCGTAGACCTACTCAGGATGCAGGCCGATAGCTCCGCCCCTTGTGGTTTCCAAAATTCTGAAACCCCTCCCATTTCCAAGCGATTGACCTCCCACGTCTTCTGGTGATGTCTCAGACGGCAATCATTAGCCGCCCGAGCGCTCGTTGCGCGATTATCAGATTCAACGGTCATGTATCTTCCAATGTCCTCATTATCACTTACAATCTCACGTGTCCGTACGATATAATTTGACCAGGTAGTGGTTTAGTGTCCGGCTTTTTTGAAGGGGTGTTGTTTCATGCGAAGAATTGTCGTGGCATTACTCGTTGGCGTATTGGTCGCCAGCGTCGCCTACGGCCTTGCTGC
>CAYNTE010000048.1:8302-19853 GCA_964399615.1 uncultured Thermomicrobiales bacterium | reverse complement strand
GCTGGAGCGGACATCTTGATCCCGGGCGCCGTGGTGACGGATCGAGGCGAGCTGTCGATCTACACCGTTCGCGACGGTGATACCGTGACGAAGATCGCTGAATATTACGGGCTTCAGCCGCAGACGATCGTGTGGGCGAATGAGCTTCCCCATCCTGAGCTGATCAATCCTGGCCAGGAGCTGGTGATCCCACCTGGCGATGGGGCCTTGATCACGGTTGAAGAGGGCGAGACGGTTGAATCGATCGCGGCGCGCTTCAGTGTCGATCCGCAGGTGATCCGCGACTATAGCTTCAACAACCTCGACGACCAGGTGCTGCAAGTTGGTCAGCAGGTCCTCGTCCCAGGTGATTTCTTGCCGGCAATTGATGGTAACTCAGTGCCGACTGGTGAAGAAGCCGCGGGCGAAGGCGTCGCTGGGCCAGCAACGGGTTCTTTCATCTGGCCGACTGAGGGGTTCATCTCGCAGGAGTTCCACACCGGCCATAGCGGCGTTGATATCGCCAACGAGGAGTGGACTCCCGTGAATGCGGCTGACGGCGGTATCGTCATCTTCGCTGGCTGGAGCGATCTGGGGCTGGGCTACGCTGTCGGTATCGACCACGGCAATGGCTACCAGACCTGGTACGGGCACCTGGCGTCAGAACCCTACGTCGAGGTTGGCCAGGTGATCTGGCAAGGTGGTTATCTCGGTCCGATGGGAACGACTGGCAAGTCGACAGGTCCGCACCTGCACTTCGTCGTGATGAAGGATGGTGCGTACCAGAATCCACTGGACTATCTCCAATAACGCGCGAACGGCGCCCCGCCCGGAATCCAGACCGGGCGGGGCGTCTGCGTGTCGTCCAGTGGCTACGAGCTACGTGCTAGAATGAGATGTTGCCCGGCTGGCCGGAGAGGCGCAGAAATGTGAATCTCGGGCCGCAACGTTGGAGAGGCCGGCTCAGAACCACAGAGCTTGGGGAACGCAATCGCATGTTTCGTCCGCTCAACGCGCTGTTTGGGCTCTTCAGCCGGGACCTCGGAATCGACCTCGGCACCGCCAACACGCTGGTATATGTCCGCGGTAAGGGGATCGTCATCTCCGAACCGTCGGTCGTGGCTGTAGATCACCGTTCAAAACGCGTCGTCGCTGTCGGCGTCGAGGCCAAGGCTATGGTCGGCAAGACGCCTGAGACCATCGTCGCCGTCCGTCCGCTCAAAGATGGCGTCATCGCCGACTTCGACACTGTCGAAGTGATGCTGCACTACTTCATCCGCAAGGTCCACGTGCAGCGGCTTGTCGCGCCACATCCACGAGTCGTCATTGGCATCCCATCGGGAGTCACCGAGGTCGAAAAGCGTGCCGCCAAGGACGCCGCACTCTCGGCTGGCGCCCGTGAGGCGTATGCCATCGAAGAGCCGATGGCTGCGGCAATCGGTGCCGGCCTACCGATCAATGAACCAGTCGGCAGCATGATCGTTGATATCGGCGGAGGCACGACTGAAGTTGCCGTGATTTCACTCGGCGACAATGTCGTCAACCGCTCCATCCGGGTGGCTGGTGATGAGATCGACGATGCGATGGTTCAATACGCGCGACGCGATCATAATTTGGTGATCGGCGAGCGTACGGCTGAGAATGCAAAGATTGTGGCAGGCTCGGCCTATCCGCTCGAAGAGGAGCGCCGGGTTGTGCTCCGAGGGCGCGATCTCTTGACGGGATTGCCGAAGGCGGTCGAAGTGAGCAGCGTTGAGATCCGCGATGCGATCAGCGGTCCAGTCAATCAGATTGTTGACCTGGTTCGCACCTGCGTCGAGGAGACACCGCCGGAATTGGTCGCCGACATCATGGAATCCGGGATCGTCCTGGCTGGTGGTGGAGCGCTGCTCCAAGGACTGGATCGCCGGCTGCAGGCGGAATTGCGTATGCCGGTCTTTGTTGCCGATGATCCGCTGACGTGTGTTGCGCGCGGAACCGGTCGGGTCGCTGAAGCATTACATCTATATCGTCGTGCCCTCCAGAGTGGGCAGGACTTGCGTCGCATCGGCTAGGCATCCGGGGGTGAAGAACTGGTGCTAACGACGCCCCGGCCTCAACAGGTCGCAGATCGCCACAATGCATAGGTATCAACCGTTCGAGCGAGTGCGACAGATCGGCATTGTCGCTGGCTGCCTCATCATCGCCAGCGTCCTGATCTTCGTGCTCGATGGACGCGACACCTTCGATCCGGTCAAAGGTGTCTTTGGTCCGGTCGTCTCACCGATCAGTGAGCAGCTCAGCTCGCTCAAATCGCCGCTGCTACGCGATTCGCCTGGTAACAGTGAGCTGGCAAGTGAGCTCCGGCAGGTGCAGGCTGAGCGTGACCAGCTTCTGGCAGAGAATGCCAAGCTGACCGAGTTAGCCGCCGAAGTTGAGCAACTTCGTGAGCAACTGGGTTTTCAGCAGATGCATCCCGAGCTGGAGACCGTGAATGCACGTGTGCTGGGCCGCGACCCCGACAGCCTTGAGAAATTCATCGTCATTAACCGCGGTTCCAACGACGGCATTGCTGTCGGACAAGCCGTGGTCAGCCCGAATTTCCTGGTGGGCCAGGTCGTCGAGGTGGACCCCGATCGGGCACGTGTGCTGCTGCTGATTGATGCCGGGTTCCAGACTGGCGCACGTCTGCAGACCTCGCGTGCGACGGGCATCGTTTACGGCCTCTGGCAATTTGGCGAGCGAGCCGAGATGCGCCATATCCCGATCGATACCGAGATTCCCGATGGCGAAATCGTCGTGACATCGGGGCTGACGCAAGGCATCCCTGCTGGTCTGGTGATCGGTGCGGTGACCAATGTTCAGCGCGACGACGTCGCCAAGCAGATCACGGCTGAGGTGCTGCCGCTGGTTTCATTCGACGATATCCAGACCGTCACCGTAATCACGGGGCAAGTCCAGCCATGACCGTTGTCGAGCGCGCCAGATTCACGGCGGGGATCCTGGCCAGTAAGGGATTGACCAAGGCCATTCGGCTCAGTGGCCGTGGTGGCGGCACGGCATTACCCGGACTGGTTGCAACAAAGTTCGACCCAAGGATGCTCGACAAACTGGCCGCGCAACTAGCACAAGGCGCGATCGTTGTTGCCGGAACCAATGGCAAGACGACCACCACACGGATGCTCGCCAGTGCACTGGAGCATGGTGGGTTGCACGTTGCTCACAATCGATCTGGCTCCAATCTGCAGCGTGGGATTGCGGCGGCGCTGGCTCAGCAGACACCATTGCGAGGGCCTGGCGCCGATATCGGGGTGATCGAGGCTGACGAGAATGCCTTCCCGGACATCGTCGCACGCTCGCAGCCTCGTGTGGTGGTGCTTCTGAATCTCTTTCGCGATCAACTCGATCGCTATGGCGAGCTCGAATCGATCGTTACACTTTGGCGACCAGCAATTGCGAGCCTTCGCCCCCAAGCGACGCTCGTCATCAATGCAGATGATCCGCTGCTCGCCTCACTGGCTGAGCATGCATCTTGCAGAGTCATTCGATTTGGAATCGACGCTCCGGGAAGAGCCTTGCCCCACTTGCCGCACGCCGCAGACGCTGCCTACTGCCGGGCGTGTGGTCACCGACTTGCGTACGAGACAGTCTACGTCTCGCATCTCGGCAACTACCGCTGTCCCGAGTGCGGTCTGCGTCGTGATGCCCTAGATGTGGCCGCAGTCGAGATTGAACAGCACGGACTCGAATCGCAGACGATCACCGTCCAGCGTGGAGATCATGAACGCTTGCAGCTTGAGGTCGGCGTGCCCGGACTATACAACGTCTACAACGCGCTGGCCGTGGTCAGTGTTGCCGTGGCCATCTCGAACGTCTCCGACCAGGCGTTGCAGCGCAGCATGGCGAGCTTCCGTCCCGCATTTGGCCGCCTGGAGCGTGTCACCTATGCCGGCCGCCAGCTGACGCTGGCACTCTCCAAAAACCCTGTCGGATTCAACGAGCTGATCCGGACCGTAGCTGCGAGCGGCGAGGTTGACCGGATTGGGATTGGCATCAACGATCTCGATGCCGATGGCCGCGATGTCTCCTGGCTCTGGGATGTTGATTTCGAGCGTTTGGCCGAACCCTGGCTGCAGGGTCCGGTTGTCGTCGGTGGCATCCGCGGCGACGATATGGCCGTGCGATTGAAGTATGCTGGTCTCGAAATCGATCGGATCAATAGCGTAGCGGCTGGACAGCCGTATGCGGCATTTCTCCAGCAAGTCGTCCAGAGCAGCTCACCTGGCGATCATATCTTCCTGCTGCTGACCTACACGTCACTGCTCCAGCTCCGGCGAGAGCTGGCGCGTGCCGGAGCGGTCGAGGAGTTCTGGGAACAATGAGCACTCGCGCGCAAACGATCAGAATCGGCTGGCTCTACGGCCAGGAGATGAATATCTATGGCGATCGCGGCAATGTGATGGCTCTGGCTCAACGCGCCAGCTGGCGTGGCTATGACGTCGATGTCCAGACAGTTGGGATCGGCGAGGATCTTCAGATACAAGCATTTGACCTGCTCTTCTGGGGCGGCGGGCAAGATCGAGAACAAGTCTCGGTCAGCCACGATCTGGCAGGAGAGAAAGCAGCGGAAATTCGGGATGCTGTGCAGGATGGAGTGCCCATACTGGCCATTTGCGGTGGATATCAGTTTCTCGGCCACGAGTATCGACCGTTCGACGGCGAGCCGCTGCCCGGCACCGGTGCGATCGATGTCTGGAGCCAGGCTGGTCACGAGCGTTACATCGGAAATGTCCTGGTCGAGACAGAAGAGTTCGGGGACTTGGTGGGCTTCGAAAATCACTCAGGTCGCACCTTCCTTGGATCTGGCGTTCGCCCGCTTGGTCGTTCGCTGACTGGCGGCGGCAACAACGGGGAGGATGGCACCGAAGGTGTGCGAGCCTATAACGCCGTCGGTTGCTACTTGCACGGCGCGTTGCTCCCGAAGAATCCACGGCTGGCTGACTGGCTGGTCGCGCGCGCTATAGAGCGCACCGGTGGTGATCCTGAACTCCAGCCACTGGACGACCAACTCGAAGAACGAGCGCACCGGCATGTTCGTGACCGCGTGCGTGCCCTGAAGCGATGAGAGAAGGGACTTGCAATCTATGAGAGTCGCGATTATTTCTGATCCTCACGGTAACGCCGATGCCCTCAACGCGGCATTTGATGATCTGGCGCAGCGCGGACCAGTCGATGCCATTGTTGGCGGTGGAGACTACGGAACCGGTGGCGTCTTCCCTCACGAGTGCATCGCACGGTATCAGCAGGCCGATGCGGCGTGTGTCGTTGGCAATGCTGATCAGTGGCTTCTGCAAGCAGCGACTGATGGACGCATCGCCGTCGATCTGGACCTCGTACCCGAGGCAATGCGGGTGGAGGACGAATTGACGCGCAGCGTCCACGAGTGGGGCGCCGACCGGATTACAGACAGCGACATCGCATTTCTCGATAGTCTGCCGCTGATATGGCGCATCGAGGGACCGAGTGGTCAGCGACTAGCATATGCGCACGCAACGCCCTGGAGTGCCCATCCGGTATTTGGGCCAGAAATGAGCGATGATGAGGCGCGACAGCTCCTGGAGCGTGCCGAAGCAGATGTCTACTTCTACGGCCACATTCATCACGCCTACCAGCGAACCGTGGACGGCCAGCTCTTTGGTTGTGTTGGCTCATCGGGCTTGCCATTTGATGGCGATCCTCGGCCTTGCTACGTCATCCTCACCGACGATGGCGATGGCTGGACGTGCGAGCATATCCGCTTTGATTACGATCGTGAGGCGTATATCTCGAAGCTGCTTGAGAGCGGAATGCCTGCTGCCGAGACCTGGGCTGGCGTCATACGCACCGGGTCGCGCTAGGCTTCCCAGCGGAAGGCACCGATGGCTGCTGAATACATCAAGCTACGCCAGCGTGGCACGAATATGGGGCGTGTCCTCTTCGGCATACTCCTGCTCATCGCCGGGTTGATACAAGTGAGTCTGTCTCCCGAGATGTGGATCATCGACGTCACGCCGAATATCGCGTTGGTCTTTCTGCTGGTGTGGAGCGCCAGTCGAGGCGCTGAAGAGGGGTTGATCTGGGCATTCGGGCTAGGATTGTGGCTCGATTTCCTGACCTTGAATCAGCTGGGCAGCAGCAGTCTGGCCTTGATGGTCGTAGCATTGGTGGGTGCGTCGGTCCACGGGCGGTTCTTCCGGTCTGGCGCAATCTTGCCGATCGCCGCGGTTTTCATCGCCACGATCGCACATGCGTTTTTCACCGAGCTGGTCGATGCGTTTGGCCCAGGCACCTTCGATCCCGTGGCGACGATGCGTATCGCCGTGTTGACTGGCCTGCTAAATATGCTCGTAGTTCCTATCATTTATCTCGTCACACTATTTATGGAACGGTGGCTACCAACTCGTGTTTCGTAAAGAGCGCAAACTCAAACTCAGCCTTCCAGGTGACAAACGTGCGGAGCGCTCCAATCGCGACGACGAATCGACGATCACGCGTCGCGTCTTCCTGTTGCGTGGGGGTTTCGGTGTCGCCTTCGCGGCCATCGCCGCCAAGCTCTGGCGTATGCAGATCGCCGAAGGTTCCGATTACCGCGAAGTCGCGCAAGACAACGTGCTTCGATTCGAGCGACTCAAAGCGCCTCGCGGCATTATCGTGGATAGTGTTGGGCGACCGCTAGCCGAGAATCGCCGTGTCTGGACTGTTGAAGTCGACCCTCTCCTTTTGCCCGATGATGAGGAAGAACAGCAACGCGTACTCGGCACGCTCTCCGAGACGCTGCAACTTGGCCAGGCGCTGGTGCTCGACAATCAGCGCATTCCAGACGACGCCGAAGCGGCGGTGATCAAGTCCATCGAGGAGCGGCTTGGGATCGATGGCGCACCACTCCTTGCCGAGCTGAGCCGTCCCGGTGTGCTGATGGCCCTCGTCAAGCCCGGCGCCTCGACAGAGGAAGCCCAGGCAATGTATGAGAAGGTCAAGGATGTGCCAGGCGCCCGCCTGATGAACCTGATCGACTACTTTGTCGCATCCAACGGTGGCACCGGTCACAAATTCACGGTAGCTAGCGATGTTGATCGCGAGGTGGCGCTGGTGATCGCGGCAAATGCGAATCAGCTGCCAGGCGTGAACGTCGACGACAATAAACTCGTTCGCAACTACGCAGCCGGCCCCGAATTCAGCCATATCCTCGGCTATGTCGGGCCGATCACCGAAGAAGAGTACGAAGCTGCGACAAGCGAGAACGGCACCGGCCTATACGACCGCGATGATGTCGTGGGTCGCGGTGGTGTCGAAGAGGCGATGGAAGAAGAGCTTCGTGGCGAGAAAGGTGGTCGTTGGGTCCAGGTCGACGCAGCCGGTGTCGAGCGCTACGAGCTGGTCGACCGCCACCGTGACGCCACCGCTGGGCTCTCTGTTCAATTGACCATCGATAGTGAGTTCCAGAAGAAGACTACTGAAGCCCTGCAGGCCGGCATCGAATATGCCAACAAGAAGGCACTGGAGGACGGTCGAGAGCCGGTTGGGTCTGGCGTGGCGATTGCGATCAACCCGCAGAACGGCGACGTGCTCTCGATGGTCTCACTGCCCTCGTACGACAACCAGCTCTTTGTCAATGGCATCTCGAACGACCAGTACCAGGAACTCATCAACAACGAGTTCAAGCCGTTGCTCAATCGGTCGATCGCGGGCACCTATGCGCCCGGCTCAACCTTCAAGCCATTGATGGCCGCCATGGGATTGCAGGAAGAGATCATCAACCCCGATACGAAGTTTGACTGTCACGGCCGCATTCGGGTGCCGTGGTCATGGGATGAGTCTCAGGGAAACGATTACCTGTGTTGGGTCGGCACGCCAGGCCACGGACCAACCGATGTCCGTCACTCGCTCTCTGACTCGTGCGACGTCTTCTACTACAACGTTGGTGCGCCGCGACAGAAGCCGGATGAAGATATCCCCAATGCCGACTGGCTGCACTATTACAACCCGAACGACCCCGAGCGCCACTACTTTCATGGTCTCGGTATCGATCGTATTGCAGATTACCTGAACCGGGAGTTTGGGTTCGGCCGGCCATCCGGCATCGAGCTTTCCGGCGAAGCTGGTGGACTGGTGCCCACCCCCGACTGGCTGCTCAAGACATTCGATGGTCAGTACTGGTCCGTCGGCGATACGATCAACGTCTCGATCGGTCAGGGGCATCTGCTTTGCACACCCCTGCAACTCCTCAACGCCACGGCCGCCATCGCTAATGGAGGCACGCTCTGGCGTCCTCGGGTGATCAAGTCGCTTCTGCGCGAAGATGGCTCTGTCTACCGCGAGTTCAAGGGCCAGCCGCTCCGCCAGCTAGGCATCAAGCCGGAGCATCTGCAGGTCATCCGCGAAGGTATGCGGCTGACCGTTACCGAGGGCACGGGGTCGCAAGAAATCACTGTCGACGATCCACATATCGCTGGCAAGAGTGGTACCGCCGAACATGGCATCGCGGTGGAGGGACTCTACGCTCAGTCGCATGCCTGGTTCACGGCTTTCGGTCCGTACGAGAACCCCGAAATCGCTATCGCGGTGTTGATCGTCAACGGTGATGCCGGTTCAACCTACGCCGGGCCGGTCGTCAACGGGATTTTGAAGGCGTACTTTAACGTCTGATCGCGAGAGGAGCGCACCACGTGGTGCGGGATCCCCAACCGTCGTTCGATGGTGCCTTTGGCTCGATCCATCACATAGGGATCATTACTGACGATCTCCAGCGAACCGTGGAGCAATACACAGCCCTCGGATACGAACCCGGTCCTGTCGAGCGTGTAGAGGACCAGAACGTCGATGTCGTGCCGATCCGGAGTGGTGAGAGCTGGATCGAGATCCTTGCGCCACTTGATCATGATTCTGGCCTCGGGCGCTACCTTGCCTCGCGCGGACCAGGTTTCCACCACGTGGCCTATCTGGTCGATGATCTGGCTGAGACGCTGGATGCGCTGGCGGCACGAGGCGTTGAGCTCATCGATGAAGAGCCACGAATCGGTCTGCACGGCTGGCGCGTTGCCTTCGTCCACCCCCGCGCTTGTGGAGGAGTGTTGAGCGAGCTGGTTGAGCGCTCAAGCGTCACGTGACGATCGAGATCCGGCTTTGGTGAATTGTTAACGCTACAATGGTCGCAGAGGCCTGGACTGTGGCAGGAGGTAGCAACGTGGCGACCGAGACCAAGGCCGATGAGCGCAGAACGACATCGGATATACCAATCCCACCTGTTTATGAAGATGAAGGTCGTGGGCCAGAATCTGCCCCCGGCGAATACCCGTATACCCGCGGCGTCTATCCGGGGATGTATCGAGACCGCCTTTGGACGATGCGCCAGTATGCTGGTTTCTCGTCGGCAGAGGAGACCAACAAGCGCTTCAAACTTCTCCTTGAGCGTGGCCAGACCGGGCTGAGCTGCGCGTTTGACCTTCCGACGCAACTCGGGCTCGATGCCGATGATGAGCGTGCTCAGGCGGAAGTCGGGCTAGTCGGCGTCTCGATCAGCACCCTCGATGACATGCGACGTCTGACTGACGGCATCCAGCTCGACGAGGTAACGACCTCGATGACGATCAACGCTCCAGCTTCACTGCTGCTGTTGATGTATCAGCTGGTAGCTGAGGACAGTGGCGCAGATCTGAGCAGGCTCGGTGGCACCATCCAGAATGACATCCTCAAGGAGTACGCGGCTCGCGGAACCTACATCTTCCCGCCGCGGCCATCGATGCGACTGGTCACTGACACCTTTGCCTACTGCGCACAAGAGCTGCCGCGCTGGAATACCATCTCTGTCAGCGGCTATCACATCCGAGAGGCTGGCTCGAGCGCTGTTCAAGAGGTGGCGTTCACGCTGGCGAACGGGCTTGCCTACGTTGATTCCGCGCTATCCGCCGGGCTGCACGTGGATGACTTTGCGCCGCGTATCTCATTCTTCTTCAACGCGCACTCGAATTTCCTGGAAGAGATTGCCAAGTATCGCGCTGCGCGCCGCATGTGGGCGCGCTTCATGAAGGAGCGCTACGGCGCCAAGAACCCGAAGTCGTTGATGCTGCGCTTCCACACCCAGACGGGGGGATCGACGCTCACTGCCCAGCAAGCGCAGAACAATATCGTGCGCGTGGCCTTGCAGGCGTTGAGTGCCGTGCTTGGTGGCACGCAGTCGCTGCATACCAACGGCTACGACGAGGCACTGTCGCTGCCGACTGAAGAAGCAGCGACGATTGCGCTGCGCACCCAGCAGATCATCGCCTATGAGAGCGGAGTCGTTGACACGGCTGATCCGCTGGCTGGGTCCTACGCGGTCGAGGCATTGACCGACGAGATCGAGGCGCGTGCGCTGGAGCTCATCAACGAGGTCGAGCAGCGCGGTGGCGCGGTCGAAGCGATAGAGGACGGCTTTGTGCAGGACGAGATTGCTCGCAGCGCATTCGACTGGGAGCTTGCGGTGCAATCAGGCGAGCGCAAGATCGTCGGCGTCAACTTCCAGCGATCAGACGGCGAGCCAGATGTGCCGATCCATTCAGTCGACCAGGATCAGGTGCGCCGTCAAATTGAGCGCACTGCGCAGTACAAGCGCGATCAGAGCCAAACGGCTGTCGAAGCGCGACTGGCTGAAGTTCGATCCGCCGCGCAAGGGACCGACAATCTCCTCTATCCAATGCGGCGAGCGCTGAGAGACGGTGCGACGCTGGGACAGATCTGCGGCGTTCTGCGCGCAGAGTGGGGTGAATACCGTCCGGAACACTAGGAATGATGGGGACCAGGTGGCCGATAGGGTGGAGAGCGAGCGCGCCGAGTTTGCGCGGTTTCAACAACGTATTGATGAGGTGGCCGAGCACGACCGCGTAGCTGCTGAGAAGCAGAGCGCGCGTGGCAAGCTCTCAGCCCGGGAGCGAGTCGAACGGCTGCTCGATCCGGGCAGCTTTCTTGAGTTCGATGCGCTGGTCCGGCACCGCTCGACCTCATTTGGAATGGAGAATCGACGGCCATTTGGCGACGGCGTGATCACCGGTCTGGGGACGATCGATGGTCGACGCGTAGCCGTGTTTTCGCAGGATTTCACCGATTTCGGTGGCTCGCTCGGAGAAGCATTCGCCGCCAAAATGGTCAAGATCATGGATGCGGCCCTGAAGATCGGTTGTCCGATCATCGGCATCAACGATTCAGCGGGCGCTCGCATACAAGAGGGCGTCGAGGGGCTGGCCGGGTACGGCGAAGTCTTCTGGCGCAACGTCCAGGCCAGCGGTGTCGTGCCGCAGATCTCGATCATCGCTGGTCCGTGCGCGGGCGGTGCGGTTTATTCACCAGCGATGACTGACTTCGTCTTCATGGTCGAAGAGATCTCCCAGATGTTTATTACCGGCCCCGATGTCATCAAGACCGTCACCGGCGAGGATGTCACCCACGAAGGACTGGGTGGGGCGATGACGCACAACTCAGTCTCTGGCGTGGCGCAGTTTCTGGCCAGCGACGAAGACGATCTCTTCACCATGGTCGGCGACCTGCTCTCGTATCTCCCATCCAACAACGTCGAGCCTCC
>CAYNTE010000048.1:0-8202 GCA_964399615.1 uncultured Thermomicrobiales bacterium | reverse complement strand
ATCAAGGCTGCGCGGTTCGTGCGCTTTTGCGATGCGTTCAACATCCCGCTGGTTACCTTCGTCGATGTTCCCGGCTTCCTGCCCGGCGTCGATCAGGAGCATCGTGGGATCATCCGCCACGGATCGAAGTTGCTCTTTGCCTATTGCGAGGCAACGGTGCCGAAGCTGACCGTCATCACCCGCAAGGCCTATGGCGGCGCATACGTGGTCATGTCGTCGCGCTCCATTCGTGCCGATGTGAGCTTTGCCTGGCCGACGGCGGAGATCGCAGTCATGGGGTCGGAAGCGGCAGTGCGGCTGATCCAGCGGCGCGAGATTGCCGAGGCTGACGATCCAGCCGCCAAGGAAGCCGAGCTTGTGGCTGCCTATCGCGAGCGCTTTGCCACGCCCTACCAGGCTGCGGGCCGGGGGCATATCGAGGCTGTCATCTGGCCACGCGAGACACGCCGCCGGCTGATTCAGGCGCTCGGGACGCTTGAAGGTAAAAGCGAGACGCGACCACAACGCAAGCACGGAAACATTCCACTGTGAGCCGGCATAATCACCGGCTCTCGCCGAAGCAGGTTGCAGCGATCGTGGCCGTCGCGGTTGCGAGCCAGCAGCGCTCGGAAGATTCTGCGGATGCCATGTCCGGCTGGCAGTTGCGGGGTCGAGATTACCAACGCTGGTCGGCACGGCCGCGAACCTGGGCCGAGCGCAGCCGGCGCGAACAATTGACTGAGCGGTAGTACGACAACGGGGATGCGGGGGAAGAGGACGTGACGCTACGTCGAGTGTTAGTTGCCAATCGAGGCGAAATTGCTGTCAGGGTGATGCGAGCTTGCCGCGAAGAGGGCATGGATTGTGTGGCAGTCTATGCCCCTGGCGAGGCGGATGCCCGGCATGTACGCTACGCCGACCAGGCCATCGAGCTGGTTTCCGAGAACCCGCTGCCCTATCTCGACGTTGCTGCGGTAATCCGCGCCGCGATCGAGTCTGACGCCGACGCAATCCACCCCGGATACGGATTCCTGGCCGAGAACGCAGGACTGGCGCGTAGCTGCCGGGAGTCTGGCATCGTCTTCATCGGCCCACCTGCATCAGCGATCGCTACGATGGGCGACAAGGTGCGTGCCCGTGCTGCCGCAGAGGCTGCTGGCGTGCCAATAGTTCCTGGTTCGGATGGTGAGGTCGATCTGGATTCCGCACGTGCATTTGCAGCGACGGTTGGCTATCCAATCGCCTTGAAGGCCGCTGCCGGTGGTGGTGGCCGCGGATTCCGGGTGGTGCGATCCGATCAGGAGCTGGAGCGTGGTCTGGATGCGGCTCGCGGTGAAGCCGAGCGCTATTTTGGCGATCCGACGGTCTATGCCGAGAAATACCTCGACCAGCCGCGCCACATCGAGATTCAATTGATGGCTGATGGCCACGGCAACGTCGTTGGCCTGGGAGAACGCGATTGCTCGATTCAACGCCGTCATCAGAAGCTCGTCGAGGAGGCACCCTCGCCAGTGCTCGACGCCGAGACCCGAGCGGCGATGAATCAGACCGCCGAGCAGCTGGCACGCGCAGTTGACTATGTCGGCGCTGGAACCGTCGAATTTCTCTACAGCGACGGCAATTTCTATTTCCTGGAGATGAATACTCGCATCCAGGTCGAACATCCGGTAACCGAGGAAGTCACGGGGATCGACCTGGTTCGCGAACAATTGCGTGTCGCGTCAGGCGAGCCGCTCTCGTTCGAAGCGATGCCTGCACTTCACGGCCATGCAATCGAGTGCCGGATCAACGCCGAGGATCCTGCCAGGGATTTCAGCCCGACTCCGGGCACGCTACGACGTTACGCACCGCCTGCGGGTTTTGGAGTGCGCGCCGACACCGGCTACGTCGAGGGTGATGCGATTGACCCACGGTTCGATAATTTGGTCGCCAAGCTGATCGTCTGGGGGCGCGATCGAGATGAAGCGCTCTCACGTCTGCATCGCGCACTGGCGGACTTCGAGATTGCCGGCGTTGCGTCGACGATCCCGCTCTTCCAAACGCTCATCCGCCGCCCTGATTTCCGTGCAGGGGAGTATGACACTGGTTATCTGGAGCGCTTGGACATCGCAGCGAGCCTGGCTCCATTTACTCCCGATAGCGGCGGAGATGATGATGAATTGCCGGGAATCCCCGTCATCATTGATGGCCAGACCTATCGCGTAGAGCTGCCCGAGTCCCTGACGGCGGGCGCTGGCACGGCACGTTCAGCACCGCGGCGGGAGCGCTCGGGCCGCAAGCCGCGTGGTTCGGCCGCACCGACTGGCAACGAGCTCAAGAGTCCGATTCAGGGCACTGTGCTTTCGGTCGCCGTGGAAGATGGGGCCGAGGTCGAGCTCGGTGACCTGATCTGCATCGTCGAAGCGATGAAGATGGAGAATGAGCTGACAGCGCACCGCAATGGTCGTGTCAGTGGTTTGTCCGTCCAGCCGGGGCAAACGGTCAAACCTGGCGACGTTATCACCACAATTGAGGACGCGTAGGGCCTGTATCCCGCGCCGTTTCACCTTGTACGTACACCTCAATCTCGCTATACTGTGGATAACAGTGGGGCTGAGTGGGGAAAAGTGGGGCCAGTTGTGGATAAGTGGCCCGCCTCAGCCCGCGTCGTGGCGATGGAGGTCGCAGCGTGTTCCTCGGTCGGTTTGAACACACGATAGATGCCAAAGGGCGGCTCGCGCTGCCTGCGCGCTATCGTGACCGGCTTTCCGAGGGTGTCGTCGTAACCCGCGGCTTCGATCCATGTTTGCTCGTCTATCCGATGGAGGCTTGGATGCCGCTCGCTGAGCATGTCTCCGAGCTTTCGATCAGTGACCCCGACGTGCGTCAGTTGCGCCGCCTGCTCTTTGCCGATGCCACCGATGCGCAACTGGACAAGCAGGGCCGAGTGCTCGTGCCCGCCGGACTGCGTGAGTATGCCGCAATCGAGAAGGACGTGATCGTCGCCGGCATGCACACCTTTATTGAGATCTGGAATCCGGACCGCTGGCAGTCGCAACGAGATCGTATCGACCAGGATGGGGCGGCGATCGCCGAGCGACTTGCTGAGCTGATATAGAGCGCATAGCGGCGACGCTTCACGCAGAGGAAGCGAGCAATACGAGGCTGTCGCCGCACAAAATCTGTGACTTTTAGGCAACCGTATGGAAGTGGGGAGTCATCCGGTTGTATGGAGCGATCAGCGCGTCCCGCTCGGGACCTCGAGCGCTATCAATGACTGATTCCTTGAAACCGCGACAGCCAGGGGCGCATACGCCGATCATGGTTGCGGAAATTCTTCGAGGGCTGAATATCGATCCCACCTCCACGATCGTCGATGGTACGTTCGGCGGCGGTGGTCATAGTCGAGCTATCTGCCAGCATCTTGGACCGCACGGCCATCTGATAGCCATCGATCGGGATCTCGAAGCCGTGGAGCGAGCCAAGAGCCTGGCAAACGAGGTTGCCGTTCGCATTGATGCGGTCCACGCCAGCTATGCCGACCTACCTGATATTCTCGATCAGCTCTCCGTCCAAGCGGTGGATGGCATGCTGCTCGACCTCGGACTCTCCTCAATACAGCTCGACGATGCTGGCCGGGGGTTCAGCTTCATGTCTGAAGGCCCGCTCGATATGCGATTCGATACGACACGAGGCGAGACGGCCGCCCAGCTCATCCGGCGGTTGCCGGAACGAGATCTGGCCGACCTGATCTATGAGTTTGGTGAGGAGCGCCAGTCGCGGCGCATCGCGCGGGCAATCGTTGCCGAGCGCCAGCGTCGAGCGATAGAAACGACCTCCGATCTGGCGGAGATCGTCTCCAGGTCAGTCGGCGGACGGCGCGGCGCACGCATCCACCCCGCAACGCGAACCTTCCAGGCGCTGCGCATCGCGGTGAATGACGAGCTTGGCGAGCTGCGGCGTGGGCTTGAAGCAGGGATAGATGCTCTCCGCCCAGGCGGGCGGTTTGCCGTGATAGCGTTCCACTCGCTCGAAGACCGCCTGGTCAAGCGCTTATTCACCGACGAAGTCCGAGGCTGTATCTGTCCACCCGAACAACCAATCTGCACCTGCGGTCGCGAGCAGCGTTTGCGTTGGGTCGATCGTCTTCTTCGCGCCTCGGACGACGAAATTGCTGAAAATCCGCGTGCTCGCAGCGCACGACTTCGCTTAGTGGAGCGCGTCTGATGACAACCAGAGTACCGGCTCAGCAGACTGCCCCGCTGCCTCCGCTTGAGATTCAAGAGAGCGAGCAGCAGAAGATCATCGCGGCGAGTCCGCAGGGCGTTCGCACGGCACGAAAGCCGTTGCACACGGCGATCATGGTGATCATTGCGGCGTCATTGGTGGCGGTGGTCGGCATGCTCTACGTCCTGCAGACCAACTCCATCGCCTCGCTCGGCTACGCCATGAGCGATTCCCAGCGCACGCTGGAGGCACGCAGGGTAGAGAACCAGCGCCTGCGTGCACAAATCGCGGAGCTTGAGTCTCTCGATCAGATCCGCTCAATTGCCGTCGACGAACTCGATATGGAGCCGTACGACGACTACCAGTTTCTGACCGTTGCCTGGCCCGAGCATTCCGAGACACCGGCACCTGAGCCACTGCACGCAGAGGGCAGGTCACTGTTCGGCGATCTTCTTGACACGCTCCTTGGCCGGGGTTCATCCGTGAGTAGCAAATCCGAGGGCGGTTCATAATGCAACATCTGGCACGCCAGCGGTCAGCTTCGCGACGCATCAATGTAGTCATGGCGGTCTTCATTGCCTTTGGCGTCATGGTGAGTGGCCGGGTGATCCAGATGCAGGTCGTGAGATCTGACGCACTGGCCCAGCGCGCGGCTGCCGAACGCTTTGTCGTCGATGAAGTACCCGCACAGCGTGGTGTGATCTACGACGCCAACGGTCTGGTTCTCGCCACCAACGTGCCATCGGCAAGAGTCTGGGGCATCACCTCGCTGATCGACGATCCAGCCGCCGTTGCGCAACAGCTTGCGCCGTATCTCGGAATCCCGGCACAGGACGTTCTCGACCGGTTGCAGACTCCTGACGCGGAGTGGGTGCTGCTGGGTCAGCAGATCGCCCCAGAGAGCGTGGAAGCGATTCAGGCTCTGGATCTTGATGGTGTTCAACTGGAACCGCAGCCTGGCCGTGTCTACCCCAATGGCACCTTTGCCGCTCATTTGCTGGGATTCACGAATTATGACCTTGAGGGCAGCTATGGCATCGAGGGGTATCACGATGCAGAGCTGGGTGGCGTCCCCGGCACCTTGGCGGCTCAACGCGACGGCCAGGGAAATGTCATCGCCCTGACGCAGAGTCGTTGGGATCCCCCGAAAGATGGCTCTGATCTTGTGTTGACGATTGATGCTGGCGTCCAGCGCCTCATCGAGGACATCCTCGCCGAGACGATCAAGGAGCAGCGGGCTCAGGGCGGGACGATCATCGTCCAGAATCCCAAAACTGGGGCGATTCTGGGGATGGCGAGCTTGCCGGCGTTCGACCCCAACACCTTCGGCGATGTGGACGACATCTCTGTCTTCGCGAATCCGGCTATCTCCAAGGTCTACGAACCTGGCTCGACCTTCAAATCCATCGTCATGTCGATCGCGCTGAATGCTGGAGTTGTGACACCGACGAGCACCTACGATGACGCGCCAGGCTATATAGAAGTGCCTGGCCATTCACCGATCACCAACAATCTTGGGCACGTCTACGGCGTCTCGACGATGACCGATATCCTGGTCTACTCCCAGAATCTCGGCGCGGTGTACGTCGCAAAGCAAATCGGCGTCGAGCGGATGTACAAGGAGCTCAGCGCATTCGGCTTCGGCAAGCAGACTGGCATCGATCTCCAGGGCGAGGAACGTGGCATCCTGACCAAGCCATGGGAGGACGGCTGGAACGATGTACTCTTCTACACCAACTCCTTCGGGCAAGGCATCGCGACAACGCCACTGCAGATCGTTAATGCCTACTCGGCGATTGTCAATGGTGGACACTTGATGACTCCCTACGTCGTGGCGGAAGAGCACAGCCCCGATGGCGAAGTCATCACGCACGAACCGCACGAGGAGCGGCAAGTTATTTCTGAGGACGTTTCGGCCGAGATGCGACAGATGCTAAACCAGGTCGTGGAAGAACGCGTCGAAGCCTATCCGCAGGTACCGGGCTATAACATCGGCGCGAAGACCGGTACAGCGCAGATCCCATCCCCCGATGGCGGGTACATCGAAGACACGACCATCGCTTCGATCGTTGGATTTGGCCCCGTCGAAGACCCGCAATTTACGGTGCTCGTTAAGATCGATAGACCGCAGGAGTCACCCTGGGGTGAGACCGCTGCAGGTCCGGCACTTGGCAAAGTCCTCAAAGAACTCTTCCTGCTCTACGGAATCCCACCGACGGAGGACGCTCAATGATTCGACTTAGCGACGTGCTCGCAGGCACCGGCGGCCGGTTGATCGGCGATTTGCCAGAGACAACAGCCTTTCAGCGAGTGATCCATGACTCGCGCATGATCGAGCCCGGCGATCTCTTTGTGGCGCTGCATGGCGAGCGGCTCGATGGGCACGAGTTCATAGCCAAGGCACGTAATCGTGGCGCAATCGCGGCGCTCGTCGATGACGCCTGGGTCAGCGGGCAATCTTCCCCGCTGTTACCGGTCATCGTGGTTCCTAATACGCTGGAAGGGTTGCGGCGACTGTCTATCTACTGGCGTGGACTCTTCACCCCCGAAGTCATCGGCATTACCGGCAGCATCGGGAAATCGAGTACGAAGGAGATCATCGCTTCGATTGCCGCGCAGCGATACCGTGTCGTCAAGAGTGCGGGTAGCTACAACAATGAGATTGGCCTGCCGTTGACGGTCATGAATATCGCTCCAGACACCGAAGTCGTGGTGCTGGAGATGGGCGGAGCCTATCGTGCGGGTGAGATCGCCGAGCTTGCCGCCATCGCTCATCAATCAATCGGTGTCGTCACCAATGTCACCCACTCTCACCTGGCGAGGATGGGTTCGCTCGACGCTATTGCGGAGACCAAGACGGAGCTCGTATCGACCTTGCCGGAGAGCGGTGTCGCCATTCTCAATATTGACGATCCACGAGTCAAGGCGATGGCCGAGCATGCATCGTGTCGGGTGGTCTTCTACGGCCTTGATGATGCCGCGGATGTACGCGCAACGAATGTCGAAGGGCGTGGAACAGAGGGCATCAGCTTTACGCTGCATGCGCACGGTGAGTCGAATGCGCTGCAATTGCCACTGCTTGGACGGCACAGCATTCACATGGCGCTTGCAGGCATCGCGACGGGGTTTGAGTTGGGTTTGAAACTGGGCGATATCGTGCGTGGGTTCAGCGGCCCAGATGTGCAATTGCGTCTGCTGCTGACGCCGGCTGTCAACGGCTCGACGATCCTCGATGACCACTACAATGCCAACCCAAAATCGAGTCTGGCAGCGCTTGCACTCCTGGAAGATCTTGAGGCGAATCGCAAGATCGCGGTCCTCGGCGACATGCTCGAGCTTGGCGATTTCGAGGAAGAGGGACACCGCATCGTTGGCCGGCGAGTGATAGATGTCGTCGATATTCTCTATACGCTCGGGCCGCGTGCCGCGCTCATTGGTCAAGAGGCGCTGGCTTTACGTCCGGGTCTGATCGTCCGGCACTTCGACGACAAGGCAGAGATGACCAAATCACTCGGTGCCGAGCTCCAATCTGGAGATCTGGCGCTAGTCAAGGGATCACGAGGATTACAGATGGAGACGGTCATTGAGGCGCTTCGGACCGATCAGCAGCAAGGTAGCCACTAGATGTTTGATGGGCCATTCGGTGACGGATCGATCATGCCGCTCGATCCGCTGGATAATCTGGCGCTGTCGATGGCGCTCTCAGGCGTCACCTTCATCATCGTGCTGCTCGCCGCGCCGTGGTTCATCGATTTTCTGCGTCGCCACAAGGTAGGCAAACAGATCCGCGTCGAAGGCCCTGAACGTCACTATATGAAGATGGGGACGCCCACGATGGGGGGCATCCTCTTCATCGTCGTCGTGCTGGTGGTCAATCTGCTCTTCAACACCTACGGACGGCTGTCAATGCTCTTGCCGCTAACCGTCCTCGTGACAACCGCGATACTCGGCGGCCTCGATGATTACATGGGTCTTGTGGGCAGCGAAAAGTATGGGATGGCTGGCCGGCTCAAGATC
>CAYNTE010000047.1:8842-20048 GCA_964399615.1 uncultured Thermomicrobiales bacterium | reverse complement strand
TTGTCGTTGCGGGCGACGAGGCGGAGGCGGAGGTAGCGCTCGCAGTTCCCGAGGTGTACGTGTTGGGCGATATCGGTTGGCGATATGACGCGGGCATCCGGGGCCAGCGACAAATCCGGGCCAGAACGGCGCTTCAGCTGAGACACGCGATCATCACTCCATCTCTTGGCAGACTCGGTCTACTCATGATCGTACTCTAAGATAGTCTTGTCTGCGAAGAGAAGACAAGAACGCCCCTCTCAAGAAACGAGAGGGGCGTCAAATCCCACGAGGGATTAGCTGGCTGGGGCTCGGACCTCGCTTGCTGCGTTGCGCAATTTCGTGAGCATGGTCTCGTCGGAAACGATCAGGCCATCAATCAAATCGGTGATCGAGGTCGTGCCGCCATCCTCGGTTTCTTCACGGGCGTTCCACTGCTCCTCGTCGATGGTCCGGAGAATCGAGAGAATCGCCTCGCGGGCTGTTCCGAACTGCGAGAGCAGTGTGCGCCCACTGGTCTGATCGATCGGGTCGGTCTCAACCACGATGCCGGGCGCCTCACGGGCTGTGAGGTCGGCAATGGTGAAGGTGCGGACTGCTCGTGATACTTCTTGCTCGTGGTCGCGCAGCTCAGCGAGCGTGGAGTGTAGAGCGTTGCCGGGTGGATCGCCACCGGGCGTGTCGGAGATGATTGGCCGGAACTCGTGATTTACGAGCCGCACCATCTCTACGAGCTTGTCGATTTTCTCTTGATATGCCACATCAGCCTCCCGCGCTGCCTCCACAGTTCGGTTACCCGAACACCCCAATGATTTCGCTTCGAATCGTGCTCCATTGTACGCACGTATTCTAAACTGGACAAGAACCCGCGTCATACGGCACATTCGGGTAGGATTAGCCCATCCGGCCGGCGGGCCAGTATCTGGATAGTAGCTGAGCTGCGCTTCGGGGGAGAGCGAAGGGGACGACGCGAGATGTCACGACGGCCGCTAACACCATTACGGTGTCCGATCGACGGCAATTTGCTTGAGCATGTACAGATTCAGGCGCTCGAACCCGTCACGGGCGAGCGTGATTGGGAGTTGCATGCCGGCCGTTGTCCAGAACATGGCTGGTTTCAGGCCGAGGTGATCTTGACGCCGCCACGCGAGATCTTCCCGGTCACCCGTCCTGGTGGGATCACACGTGCAATCAGAATTGGTGGGCGTTTGATTTACGCATTCCCAACCTTGTGGGACGCAATGGACCGGCGTGTGGATGTCGAGATGTACGACCCCTATTACTGGCAAGTGGATTGGTCGCGACTGCCTGATAAGAGCGATATTCAGATCCTGACCAAGTAGCCTCCGCGCTCAGGTTCCGTATCTCTCTCGGCAGCCGTCTTCGCCAACTGAGGAGCCGCGCAAGTGGTCGACCCTGGGGGGCCATCTCAAGGACGTGCGCGAACGGCACGTCGTGGATTGACGCCAGTCTCATTACTGGTCGTCCTCGTCATTTTCTATCTCTTCATCGAAGTCCGCATCGTTATCGTCCTATTGCTGATCTCGATCCTCTTTGCAACGGTCATCGAGGGTCCAGTTGAACGTCTGCAGCTGCGCGGGATGCCGCGGGGAGCGGCAATATTGCTGGTCTATCTCCTGATCGTGTTGGGCCTTGTAACGCTTGGATTGCTGGTTGTCCCGCCGATCACCAGCGAGGCGCTGCGCTTCTGGGATCAGGCTCCCACGCTCGTCGGCGATCTTGCTGAAGAGTGGCGTACCAGCGACAACTCATTCCTCTCGACGACTGGCTATCGCATCATGGCCCAGTTGCAGTTCCGCATAGAGAACCCGCCGCCACCGACAGGCAACACCGCCATTGGCTTGGTCAGCAATCTCGGCGGTTTCATCTTCGGCATCGTTGCCATGTTCGTGATCGGCTTCTACTACCTGATGGAGAAGACGGTCTTCCGCCGCCTCGTGCTGCGGCTCTTCGCGCGCGAGACGCGGCCTCGGGTGAATGCTCTCTGGGACAATGTGGAGGATAAGGTCGGTGGCTGGCTGCGGGGCCAGATGCTGCTGATGCTGGTGATCGGTGTCCTCGCCGGCGTGGGCTACGCCATCATGGATGTCAGATTCTGGCTCTTGCTGGCGCTGGTGGCCGGCATCACGGAGGTCATTCCGATTGTCGGGCCGTGGATCGGCGGTATCCCAGCTGTCGCCATTGCGCTGATCGACTCCTGGCAAAAGGCTCTGCTTGTCGCCGTCTTCCTGATCGTTTTGCAGTTTCTGGAGAACTCGATCCTCGTGCCTCGCATCATGCGCGGTGCAATCGGCTTGACGCCATTGACCGTGTTCCTCGCGGTCCTAGTGGGTGGCCAGTTCGCCGGTGTGTTAGGCGCGCTGATCGCGTTGCCGGTTGCGGCGGCGGTGCAGGTCATCGTTCAGGATTTGATGCTGGAGACTGACCGTGAAGAGCAACTCGCAGAAGCTTCGACCGGGGGAACCTGGGGCAACGTCATGTCGCGTTTTTTGCGCGATGAGGAGCACGGCCACAGTAGTGAGGGCAACCAGCCGCCTCAAAACCGTCAGTAGCGTTCTAGGTCAGCACAAACCAACCGACGCCGATGCCGACCGCTAGGAGGGCAATACCGGTGAGGTAGCCCGCTTCAGCCAGTCGCGCACGCACCGGCGGGGCCGTGATCTCCTCGGCGTCCTGTGGCGGCGCGAACCGCCGTAGCCGCAGTGAGTTGGTCACGACACTGACGCTCGATAGCGCCATCGCACCAGCGGCCAGAGCAGGATTGAGAACGTCACCGGTGAGCGGATAGAGGATGCCGGCAGCCACCGGGATCAGGGCGATGTTGTAGCCGAATGCCCATCCCAGATTCTGCTTGATCGTCTGCACGGTGCGGCGGGAGAGCGCAATCGCGTTCACGACGCCCCGCAAGTCGCCACTCATCAATGTGACATCACTCGCTTCGATGGCAACGTCTGCCCCGGCGCCAATCGCAATTCCGAGATCGGCCTGCGCCAAAGCGGGCGCGTCGTTCACTCCATCTCCAACCATGGCGACGCGTGCGCCAGTTTGCTGGAGCTCCTCGACCTTGGCCGACTTGTCGCCCGGCAAAACGCCAGCCATCACGCGCTCGTCGCTGATGCCGACTTGACGTGCGACGGCTTTTGCCGTGTCGTCGCCATCGCCGGTTACCATCCAGACGTCAATTCCGAGTGCCTGAAGTGTCGCTACTGCCTGCGGCGAGGTCGGCTTGATCGCGTCAGCAATGGCGATGATTCCGGCCAGCGCTCCGTCTATTGCGACGTAGACCGGCGTCTTGCCTGCTGAAGAGAGGCGGGCCGCTTGTTCCAGCATCGGCGTGAGATCGACATCGCGCTGGTCGAGTAGACGGCGGTTGCCGATGACGACCTGGCGGCCCTCGACCTCGCCGACTACGCCGTGACCAGCGATCGAATCGAAGTGGTCAGCTTCGACGAGCGGCAGATTGCGAACGGCAGCCGCCTCGACGATCGATTCACCGAGTGGGTGCTCGGATCCTCGCTCGACGGCTGCAACGAGACGGAGCAAATCGTCGGATGAGATGCCCGGCGCGGTCAAGATGTCGGTCACGCTAGGACGTCCGGCAGTAATCGTGCCCGTTTTGTCGAGCACGATGGTGTCGACGCGGTGGGCTTGCTCGAGCGCTTCTCCGCCACGAATCAATACGCCCATCTCGGCGCCCTTGCCGGCGGCAACCATGATGGCCGTCGGCGTTGCCAAGCCCATCGCGCACGGACAAGCGATGATCAGCACCGCGATGGTGACGACCAACGCGTGATTGAAGGCTGGCGCGGGGCCGATCAACATCCAGATACCGAAGGTGATCGCGGCGACCACGATGACCGCTGGCACGAAATAGAGCGCGATCTGATCTGCCAGTCGCTGAATCGGTGCTTTGGACCCCTGGGCCTCTTGCACCAGCCGCACGATCTGGGACAGCGTGGTGTCCTGGCCAACGCGCTCGGCACGGTAGGTAAAGCTCCCCGAGCGATTGATCGTGCCGCCGATCACTTCGTTGCCAGCGGCCTTACTGACTGGCATGCTCTCGCCCGTCAACATGCTCTCGTCAACGGTAGACGTGCCTTGCTCGATGCGGCCATCGACCGGGATCTTTTCACCGGGACGCACGCGGATGAGATCGCCCTTGCGCACGGCGTCGAGCGGGATATCGAGCTCGGCGCCGTCGCGGAGAACGCGGGCGGTTGGTGGTGCGAGATCCATAAGTGCTTTGATCGCGCCGGTCGTCTGATGCTTGGCGCGAGCCTCGAGCCAGCGACCAAAGAGAATGAGGCCGATGATGATCGTCGCGCTGTCGAAATAGACTTCGGTTTGAAGATTGGCCGTCGCCAGCAGATCGGGCCAGAATGTGACCAGCGTGCTGTAGCCCCAGGCGGCTGAGGACCCTAGCACTACCAATGTCGCCATGTTTGCCTGGAAGTGACGGGCTGCGGCCCATGCCTGCCGGTAGAAGACACCGCCAGCCCAGAATTGCACGGGAGTTGCCAGGAGGAATAGGAGGTAGAACATCTCGCGGTCGGCCATGCCACCCATGGTGTCGTCCATGATGATCGGGATGTCTGGCAACCAGGACGGCCAGAACATCAACGCCATGATCACGGCACTGATGACGATGGAGACGATTGACTTTCGCGCCAGATCACGCATTTCGGCCTGACGCTGCTCTTCACGCTCGGCCGTCTCATCGTGCTCGGCATCGTGCAACGTTGCCGTATAGCCTGCCGACTCGACGGCACCAATGAGATCGTCGAGCGTTGCGACGCCAGCGCTGTAGGTGATGTTCGCTTGCTCGGTGGCGAGGTTCACGTTTGCTTCGATAACGCCGTCGACGCGCTCAAGCTTGCGCTCTACCCGCTTGACACACGAGGCGCAGAACATGCCCTCGACATTCAGCACAACATCTCGCGTCGGGACCGCATATCCCGCACGCTCTATCGCGCCAGTGAGCGCGTCGAGTGAGACCTTGTCAGGGTCGAAGGTGATGTTGGCTCGCTCGGTGGCGAGGTTGACATTGGCCTCGGAGACGCCGTCGGTCTTCAACAAGGCGCGCTCAACACGTTTGACGCACGAGGCGCAAAACATGCCGTCAACTTCTATATCGACCTGACGCTGTCCGCCTATATCGATCGTAGCCAAGCTCGAAATCCTTCGCCGTACATGTCGCGGCCACCACCAGAACTATACCCCCTAGGGGTATATGCGTCAACGGCCAGTCGTATCCGCCGCGCGTGTTCTCTTGTGGGAGAACAGCGGGAAATCTGTGGCTAAACGTGCTGGATGTGTCTAGAAATCAGCCGAAAGGACGATGTCCCCAGCCGGTTGCGCGGCATCAGCGTCCGACTCAATCGTTATGGTCACCTGGTTTGGATGCTCCAGGTCGACCAGGGGACCGACAGTGATCTGCGCCGAGCCTTGCTCGGTCGGTGTCAATGTACCGATCCTCATGACGGCTGTGGACGTTGAGCTGGCGCCGAGCCAGACGGTGTAGAACTCCCCATCGTCCAGCTGCGGGAGATCGCGGGCGTAGAGGACAGCCTGATTGTCGGCGCGATTGACGAAGAGGCGGCCACGGGCGAGGGGTGCAGCGTTCGACTCGCGCATCTCGATGACGATCGGCATCAGCTCATTACCAGCCAGCACCTCGACGGTTTCGCCCTGGGCCTGCTGGTATTGCGCGAGCTGATCATCCTTGGTTGCGATGCGGTCGTGCATGATGACGGTATATCCGACGAGCACGATGGCGACGATTGTCGCTGGAACTGCCGCGGCGTAGCTTGCGACTGCCAGGCGTCTGCGCCAGCGTGATGGTTGCGGTGGCTCTGGCTGGTTGGCGGAGGATTCGCCCGTCGCAACCTCGGCCAGCATGCCGGCACGCACACGCAGCGGCACCTCCTGCAAATCGGGCGCATGCGAGAGCGCGATCGCTACCTCACGGTAGTGTTCAAGCTCTGCAGCCCAGAGTGGTCTCTGCGGCAGGTAGTGCTCGATAAACTGCAATTCATCTGGTTCAAGGGTCCCTAGTGCGTATCCAGCAAGTAGATCCTGAATCTCGTCATCTGGGACCTCAGGGCCGTGCCTCATCCGCCTCGATGTTCCGGCTAAGCGCCCTGGTTCTCAAGCTCGTCACGAAGCTTCTTGAGTCCCAGGCGCATCCGAGTCTTGATCGTCCCGAGAGGGACATTGAGGTGGGCGGATATATCACGCTGAGACAGTCCACTAAAGAACGCGAGCTCAATCGCGACACGCTGAGCTTCGGGTAGGGTCTCCAGTGCTGCCCGGATTCGATCGCGGAGCACCCGAATCTGAGCTGCCTCTTCAACGTTTGCAGCCTCATCGACCAATCCGAACAGTGCATCGTTGAGCGTTACACTATCGGACCGCTGGGGTCTTCGCTGGCGCTTGCGAATCTCGTCAATTGCGAGATTATGCGTGATGCTCAGCAACCAACTCGCGAAGTTCCCGCGCGATTTCTGGAAGCGGCTCGCTTGACGCCAGGTGCGCACAAAGACTTCTTGCGCGATTTCTTCGGCAAGTGGTCCATCCTGAACGATGCGTGCAGCGAACGAATAGACGACTCGTGCGTACCGGCTGTAGAGCATCTCCAGCGCGGCGGTGTCGCCCTCGCTTACACGCTTAACCAGCTCGGCGTCGGAGGCCGCTTCGAGATCGACGAGGGCAGGCACCTCGCGTAGTGACCGCAGGTGCCGGACCTTTTCCGCCCGATCACTCATCTCGACCACCAAATGGCCGGAATGAGTGCCTCACCTGATATACGCAGGCAGGAGTAGTTTGGGATGTACCGCAGACAGGATTGCACCCTCAGTCTCCAAAACGCGCGATGCGAGTACGTTGTTCCACGACTGGTCCCCTCAATGACGATTGTAATCAAGTTGGCGGATAACGCAAAGGCGCACACGCAAATACTGACAATCAGCATAGAGTCATTCAAGATCGTGACGCCAGAGCTGGCGTTGCACGTGCATCATGCTCTATATGGAAGACGCCGAGATCGGACGGCGAGTTCCCAAATTGACAGTCGACCTCTCCAGTATTACGATATACGCTGACGTTGAGTGGAACGAGTAGGCGCTATGCGCAACGGCACAGCAAATCGGAGACGTTGAGAGTCCGGTCCCGAGCCCAGCGCCGAATGGATCCATGAGTCTCGTCCCAGAGCGGTAGATGACCAGGTAGGGGACGACGGATGCTCGCCGTTATCGAGCGCAGTGGTTTTTTACAACCACTGGCCGAGTGAGCCTTTGCAAGCATGGAAGGCTAACCGGGGTGGCACCGCGGAAGCGATTCATCGCCTTCGTCCCGAGTGGACGGGGGCGTTTTTGTGTTTGAAATATCAAGGCGTACGTATTTTGGAAGGGCCTGGGATTGATGGAAAGCAGCGCCGCAACATTGACCACACCAAGCGAACAGGAAAGCTCTGGAAAGACACGGATATTCTCGGGCATTCAACCAACAGGAACGCCACACCTCGGCAACTACCTGGGTGCCATTCGCAACTGGGTCGATGAGCAGCACCACGCCAGAAGCATCCACTGTATCGTCGACCTGCATTCGATGACGCTGCCGTTCGACGCATCGACCATGCGGGAGCGCACCCGAGAGCTGGCGGCAGGTCTCCTGGCGTCTGGCATCGATCCTGAGCTGGCGATTCTTTTCGTGCAATCCGACGTGCGAGAGCATACCGAGCTCACGTGGTATCTCTCGACGCAGGCGATGTACGGCGAACTCTCGCGGATGACGCAATTCAAGGACAAGTCGCGAGGACAAGGTAACGAACGTATCCCCTCGGCGCTCTTCTTCTACCCTGTCCTGATGGCGGCTGACATCCTGCTCTACGACACTGATTCGGTGCCAGTCGGCGATGACCAGCGGCAGCATGTCGAGCTGGCGCGTGATATTGCCCAGCGCTTCAACGGTACGTTTGGCGAGACGTTTGTCGTGCCAGAGGCCGATATCCGCGAGGTTGCTGCGCGTGTCATGGCACTCGACGATCCAACCAGCAAGATGTCGAAGAGCGCTGCGAGCGAATACAACTACATCAGTCTTGCGGATGACGACGACACGATCCGTCGCAAGGTGCGGCGAGCGGTGACCGATTCGGGCAGCGAGATCGTGGCTGGCCCCGACAAGCCCGCGATCACGAACCTGCTGACGATCCTCTCGGCCGTGACCGATACGTCAGTGGCTGCGCTGGAGGAGCAGTTCCAAGGCAAGGGCTATGGTGACTTCAAGAACGCCGTTGCTGAAGCACTGGTTGAGAAGATCGGTCCCATCCGCGAGCAGATTCTTGAGTACCGTGCTGATCCTGGCGAGGTTGATCGCATCCTCGAGCGGGGTGCCGAGAGGGCGCGCGAGATGGCCAGCGTCAAGATCGAGGAAGTGCGCCAGGCTGTCGGGCTGAAGCGCTAGTCAAAACCCGTGGAAAACGTGAGCGCCGCCTGGGTCCAATTCAGGACCCAGGCGGCGCACTTGTATTGCGTTGAACTACGGTTTCAGTGTCATAGTGGAGGATGCGTTGCCGGCGATTCCGGACCAGTCATAGCGCATTGGCACATACTCGACCTTTGACCAAGCTTCGGCCTGGTCGGCGAAGTGCTCGCTGCCAGGGTGGCCCGAGCTGCCGAGCGGCACGATCCAGCGGCTATTCTCCCAGTCGCTGACATCGAAGATGTAGCGGGTGACTGAGGCCACCGCGATCTGGTAGTTGACGCCAACGGCATGGCCGCCCTGTTGTGGCGTGTCGGCATCGCCGCCCATCTCGACGGATGGCGGGTTCAGCAGATCGCCGAGTTCGGGCACGGCCATGGCAATTGGGTGAACCGGGTGCGTGCGGTGGAGATCACCGTAGCGCCAGGTGGCGACGTCGTCACCGAGCTGCACGCTGAGTTCGGCCACAGCAGCCCGAAATGCATCATCGCGCATCTGCTTCCAGGTGACGCCATCTTCGAGCACCTCGGTGAAGTCTTCCGTCATCATTGCGTAGACGGCACTCCAGAGGAAGGTAATTGCTGCGTCGCGAGCCTCCTTCGGCGTTGCAAAGGGGTTGTTGTCAGCGGCTTCGAACATGGGCAGCTTGCCAACCTCAAGTGTCAGGTTCTGCCGGGTTGCGATGTAGAGCATCGCGCCGGGCTGGTCAACGTCCATGCCGGCATCCCAATTCAACAGCGCGCTGTGGGCCGACTTTTCGATTGGACTGGCCGGCTCGAAGTCGGCGAGCCAGGCCTGGAATTGCGCGGCAGGGATCGAGATACGGTCGGCATGGATCGCTGCCATGTCTTCGATGGTGGCGTTATTGAGCTGCATCAAGTGGTCGTTGATGCGGAAGGCACGACTCGGCGGTGCGTAGTCGATGGCAATCAAGTATGGAAAGTCATCACCGACTATGCGATTGTTTGCGGTCGATACCCAACCAGTATCGGGATTCTTGACTCGCGGCAGATCCTCGAAGGGAATGTAGCCATCCCACTCGTGCTCTCCGGTCCAGCCTGGGACTGGCAGCCAGTAATTGGATTCGTCGCGCAGTGGCACGCGTCCACGATTCAGATACGCGATCGAGCCGCTCGTGTCGCCCATGATCAGGTTGTTGCACGGGTCGACCCAATCGCGCATGGCCTCGTCGAGCTCTTCGACATTCTTGGCGAGCATGGCGGGCAGTAAGCACTGGAAGCCGGGATTGGGTTCGCAGGTGGCGGAGTACCGCATCGCGATCGCAGAACCATCCGCTGGATCGCCGAGAATGATCGGGCCGTGATGCGTCTCATAGATCTCGATCTCGACCGGATCGCTGTCAAGTACCCCGATCGATTCCTTACGAACGCTGGCGTCGCGCCATTCATCCTTGAACAAATAGCGCGTCGGGTTGTCGGCGTCGAATTTCTCGACGTAGAGGTCTTGATAGTCCGCTCCGGCGTGCGTGATGCCCCAGGAGACGTGCTCATTGTGGCCGAAGTGCGGGAAGCCCGGGACGCCGCAGAAGGAGTAGCCGATGACATCGAACTCTGGGCACGAGAGATGATTTTGATAGTAGACGTTCGGGACATCGATGCCGCGGTGCGGGTCGCCTGCCATGAACGGCTTGCCAGTTGCAGTCTTGTCGCCGTGGATGGCCCAGTTATTCGATCCAACTTCGAGCTGTGAGAGGGCCGAGATGGCTTCGAGGCCAGGATCAAATTTGCCAAGATCATGTAGCGCGGCCACATACGGCTCACCTGGTGGGACGACGAGCACACCATCGCCCTGGCTTTCATAGCGCATCATCGAGGCAATGTCTGCGCCAGCGTGGACGAGGAGGCGAGCGCGCAGGAGTTTGCCGAGACCTACACCCATGAGGATATGACGCACCTTGAAGATGATCGAGCTGTGCCAGGCTTCCCACGGCTCGGGCGTGATGCCGGCGATTTCAAATTCAATCGGGAGCCGGTCGGTGCTGGAGATGAAGGCGTTGACGCCTTCGGTATAGCGCTCGACCATCTTTCGGGTCTGCTCGTTGAAATGCTCGACGTCAGTCTGGGCGCTCTGCTTCAGCCCAGCGCGGCGTACAAATTGATCCATGACCATGCCGGATTCACCGGCAACCTCAGACCAGCGGCCTTGCGCTCTGCGGCGGTCAAATTCCATCTGCCACAGACGGTCCTGGGCGTGGACAAATCCCTGGGCGAAGAAGGCATCGTCGATGGACTCGGCCCTAACGTGTGGGATACCCCATTCATCGCGATGTATCGTTACTGGCGCACCCAACCCAGCGCAGGTCAATTCCCCATCAAGTTGAGGGACGGCCTGTTTGAGATCGTCATGACTGAGGTTGGTCTTGATCGGCATCTCTATACTCCTTGAGATCCTGCAAATACCGCAATTCGTCTCACCATCTGGGACATCATAGCCGGAAGTCCAGAATATGCGGTATTGTCTGAGAGTCAGAGACGGATGGAGTGTTTGGTGAAGCACGGTGAATACAAAACTCCAGGTGGCAAGCTCGTAGTTGTTGACTTTAATGTTGATGACGGCAAGCTCTGCGACGTGCGTGTGTCAGGCGACTTCTTTCTCTATCCAGAAGAGGCGCTGGATTCGATCCGAGGCGCACTACTTGGCCTGCCAGTTGATGCAGATCGGGCCGAGATCGCACGCGCTGTGACCATTGCGCTCGATGAAGTCGTCG
>CAYNTE010000047.1:0-8832 GCA_964399615.1 uncultured Thermomicrobiales bacterium | reverse complement strand
CCCGCCCTGGGACCACTCCGAGTTCTTCCGCAAGCTCGATGAAGGCGTCGAGATGATGGGTTTTTCTCCTGATGCGGTTGCTATTGCAGTAGAACGTGGACTCAAGAGCGATGCATGAAGTGACTGAGATCTTCCCAGAGGAGGCGAGAGGGCGCTGGCAAGAGTACGAGTGGGAACTCATCCCGATGGAACCTCAGCCTCCAGCGATGAATCTTGCGCTCGATGAGCTGCTGACTCAGCGAGTCGGGGCGGGGCTACGCAAGCCGCACCTCCGGTTCTGGGGCTGGAGTTCGCCGTGTGTGGTGCTCGGGCGATTTCAGTCCGTGCGCAATGAAGTGCACCTGGAGACGGCCAGGGAGATGGGTGTCCAGATAGTGCGCCGGATCAGCGGCGGTGGAGCGATGCTGATCGAGCCGCAGAGCGCAATTACCTACTCGATCTATGCACCACCGTCGATCGTCGAAGGGCTCTCGTTTCCAGAGTCATACGCTTTCCTCGATAGCTGGGTCATCGATGCGCTGCGCGACCTAGGGATCGATGCCTGGTACGAGCCGTTGAACGACATTACATCGAGTGGCGGCAAGATCGGTGGGGCAGCGCAAGCTCGCAGATTCGGCGGCGTGTTGCACCACGCGACGATGGCGTACGACATGACGGCGGGAATACTGACACAGGTATTGCGCATTGGCCTCGAGAAGCTCAGTGATAAGGGCATACGCAGTGCCGACGCGCGAGTCGGCCCCCTGCGCCAGCAGACGCAGATGTCGCGCGATGCGATCATCCAGCATCTTCAACAGCACTTCATCGACCTCACCGGCGCGACCATTACGTCACTAACTGAGAGCGAGCTTTCCACTGCTCAGGAGCTGGTCGACGATAAGTTCGCACTCGACGACTGGACGTTCCTGCTTCCGTAAGCTCAATTGATCTCAAATTGACAACGGCCGGAGATCACAACCGATCTCCGGCCGTTGGCGTGCATCAGGCGAGCGAGCCGCCTGCAGCGGAGAGGATAGCGTTGAGCACCAAAGAAAGCTCGACGCCATCGGATGGGTTGAATGCGACAGTCCGCCAGGCAGTTCGCTCGACGGTTGGGATTCCGCCAGCACGTCCAGCGCGCGTCTGGTGATCGAAATCAACCTCGACCGTGGCGCCCTCCGGCAGGCGGTAGGGCTGGAGGTCCGGGAGTTTGCCGACAGCCTCGGCTGCACCTGCTCGGATAGCCTCGCGCACTGCTTCGGGGTGGTAGTTGCGAGCGACCGTCACCGAGATACCCTCTTTGGTCGGAACTCCGACGACGCCGTCACCCAGGAGCTCGCGAGTCTGCTCGACAGCGCGGTTGTCACCGCTGATCATCGCCACTGGGGCGTTGAAGTGACCGGCGATCAGGGAATTGACTCCGTACTCCCCGAGAGAAGTGCCGTTGACGCGAATATCATGCACGAAGCCCGTGAAGCTGTGTGCGAGCGGGCCATCAGGTGTGCCAGCGCGTGCGTGATAGCCGGTGAAAAAGACGCCGGTAACGCCGTCGACGTCGACGCCCTGAACCATCGAGAGTGGCTTCTCGAATCCGCTGATAAGCTGCGCTCCGGGGTGGAGCTCGTCGATCAGGAAGTTGCGCATGCCGTTGTGTGAGTCGTTGACGATGACTTCTTCGGCGCCAGCCTCCAGCGCGCCCTCAATAGCGGCATTGACTTCCTTGGTCATGCGTAGTCGAGCGCGCTCATACGCCTCGCCCGATACCTGCCTGCCCTCACCGCCATATTCTGGGGGTGTCACGTGCAGCCAGTTGGTCACGCCGCAGGTGCCCTCCATATCAGCAGAAATGAGAATCTTCATTGCCGGTGTATTCCCTTTCACATCCGTTCAAACCCGTCCTGGGCATTGTAGACGCAGCTCTCAGGTATCTGTCTACACATCCGGGCGCATATCGCTAGAATGGTGCGTGCGGGAATGAGGACGACATGGATGACCGGCGCGTCGAAAACCAATCAATGGCAACGGCGGCCGCTCTGGGAGCGGTCGCATTTTGGGGTCTGGTGCCGACGAGCACGCGCTACCTCGTCGAGGATCTAACACCAGGCAACATCCTCATCTGCCGGTTTCTGTTCGGTGGCATCTTCTCGATCCTCATCTTGCTGATCGTTCGACCGCAGCTGCCGAAGCGCAAAGATCTGCCTATCGCTCTGGCGCTTGGACTGGCAGGTTCGCTGAGTTTCAATATCCCAACGGCCTACGGTATCGAGCTGGTTGAGGGTGGCGTGGCGGCGATGTTGATGGGCGTCCAGCCGGTGTGCATTGCCGTGCTGTCGTGGGTCTTGCTCACGGAGCAGATCTCGCGACGTGTTGTCATTGGCTTGGCGATGGCGATGTTGGGTGTGATGTGCATAGCCATAGGCGGCGGAGGCGGGTTCAACCTCTCGACTAGCTATCTCTTCGGCTGCTTCCTCGTGCTGCTGGGATCGGTGCTCTATGCAACCTATACCGTGCTGGCCAAGCCACATCTCGAACGCGGTATACCCGGTCCGAGCACAGCCATGATCGGCACGACGCTCAGCATCCCGGTTGCGCTTCCCTTTGGCTGGTCTGGGTTCACCGAGGGGGTCCAGAATTTCGACACGACAGCCTGGGCCGCTGCGCTGCTGTTAGCACTAGGCGCCAGCGTACTTGCGCCGTCACTCTTCAATTTGAGCCTGTCACTCGGCAAGGCGTCTCGCGCTGGGCTCATGCTCAACCTCGTCCCGGTCGTTGGCGTGGTGTCGAGCGTGGCATTGCTTGGCGAGAGCATGACACCGTTGACGCTTATCGGTGGCGCGCTGGCGCTTGGTGGGGTGCTGGTCGCCACCGTTCGGCGACAACCAACGCCCGCGGTTGTGGCCGGGTCCTAAGCAGGCTTCGATCTCCAAAGTGCATTGAAGAGCAATTTGTAACTTGCCCTGGCCTGAGCGCGATGCTGCACCCGAAACGGCAGCAGGATGACACGACCGCTTCCGAGCGGTAATTCGAGCACGGCGGGCATCCCGGCAAGCTTCTTGTCACCAAGGATCCAACCGCTCAGGCTAGGCGAATTCTGCGCATAGCGGGCAACGACCTTCCCGGCCGAGCGATCCTTCAGGTCATAGACAGGGCTGTTTGAGAAGACGGCGACAGACTCGCGCTCCAGTCCATACGCCAGCGGGTGCTCGGTGTCCAAAATGATCCGAAGGAGCGATCCGGGGCAAAAGAATTCGTCTCGCTTCAGATCGGCAACGACATTGCGGACCGGGAGGTAGAGATGCTGGATGACGGCGTCCCCCGCTGAGTCGATCGCCACGAGCGTGCCACCGTCGCGGACGAACTGGTGAAGCGCGCCCATCCCGAGCGTGCCGAGACCTCCAACGTATTCAGGGGGATACGGCTCCTCCCATTTATTTTTCTCGCTGACGCCTTCGACGATGTCCTTGGCAGGCTGCTGCGCCAGAATGATGACATCGAGCATCCCGGCCAGTCCGCCTTGTCTGATGTCATTATTGTGGAGCGATGTGAAGCCGAACCCATAGCGCTCAAGGATCCAGCGGGTCCACCCCTCGTCAATAGTCGCCTTCCAGGGTTGGTAGATCCCGATGCGCGGCTGCCGGACCTTTAGTCGCTCGCCGTCTGGCACAGATTCGACGGCCTCGATTGATACGCCGGTGTCCCGCGCAATCGCGGCCAGGTCATTGTTTGCTGCAACGAAGAAGGCTCCGGTGCGGTCACCATCGGTGATGCGTTCGACGGTGTGACCAGCACCGAGCAGCTTGTTGACGGCCAGAACCGATGCGTTGGTTGATGGGGAGATCAGATAGCCTGCCGTGCCTGCACCTGAAATTTCGCCCACTGGCTGTGAGAGGTCGAGCGATGTGGAGGCGTATTCGAACTCGTTCTTGACCTCAATGACCTGGACGCCCATCTGGATACCAAGGGTGTGGCCGGTAATGTCATACGGTGGCTTCGGTGGTCCACCGGGATAGAGCCGAAGATCTGGGTACTTCTGGACTTCCAGCAGTGTCTTGGCATAGTTTCCGGCTGGCTGACGGAGCGGGATGATGACCGTTCCGGAAGGGTATTCGACGCCGTCGGCCGTGAACGGTTTAGTGGCCAGCTCGATCTCGACAATCCCCGCCTGCAGTATCTCAAGCAACTCGTAGGTCGTCACCGGATCGCGCTGCTCGGCAGGCACGAGATAGGCGAAGGGTGGTTCGTCACGAGCGATCGTGCGCTGGTTGATCGCGGCGTAGTTGCGAAGCCACTGACGCCGGTTGCGGGCGGCATGTTCGATAAAGGCGAGTGCGGCAACGCGATCATAGTTGACGATCTGCTCCAGAGTCCATTCCCCGCCTTTCCAGGGAAGTGGATGATTCCAGGTGCGTTGTGTTGGATCGAAGCCTCTGCCCTTCTCGAGGTCTTTCTCTTTCACCTCGACCGGCGTCGCGAGCCGGACACTGGCGGCCTCCGAGAGTAGATCGGTGCTGCCGTGGTAGTTGCCGTAGGCCAGCGAGGGCGAGTAGTTGTCGAAGATGATGTTAGTTGCGACGCCTGCCAGCCCTTCGGCGGTCATGCGACTCGCGATGTAGGTGCCGAGATCGGCGAAACCCTGCTGGATGATCGGATCCTGGTTGGGGTCGAGCGGGTCGATAAATGGAGGAACCATAAAGCGCGCTCCGTCGCGATGCATCTGGTGCATGTCGAAGACCATCTGTGGGTGCTCGCGGTTGTGGAGCGAGACGAAATGACGGGTCTCAAGCTGCGTCAGCATGTACCAGTCGCGATTGTTGTCGTGGCCGACATAGTGGTGATAGAGCCAGGGCATTGGCTGGCCCTCATATTCCGTGTCGAGCCAGCGCTGATACCACTCGACCTCCATATCATGACCATCGGGGTTGTGGCACGGAACCATGACCGTGACGGTGTTCTCGAGGATCTCCAGGGTCTCGGGACCGTCGCTGGATGCGAGCTGGTACGCCAGTTCGAGCGTCATCAGGCACGCACCGATTTCGGAGGAGTGCTGGGTGCAAAGAAGCACATTTGTCGTCCGGCCGCGCTCGACCAGGTCTGCGATCTCAGCGTCGTCTCGCCCGCGAGGATCCCACAATTTGCCGAGGATCTGGCGTAGCTCATCGCGCCGGGAAAGGTTTTCTGGAGAAGAGACGGTGACGGCGATATAGGGCCGACCGAGTGTCGTTTCGCCGATTGTCTCAAGCTTGACGCGATCTGAGGCGGAGGCGAGTTGCTGAAAATACTCGACGATCTCCTGCCAGGTCGGCAGTTTGCGGGCTGTTCCCATCTTGTAGCCGATAACGGACTCGGGGCTGGGGATCTGACGTCCGGTCAATGCAAGGTCCTTCCGTGCAAGCAGTCAATATCGGCAGTCTAACGCATGAGTTGCCAGCATCGCGTAGGCTTAGATCGTTGACCCCCGACGTGACAACAGAAAGGAAGTATGTGTCAACACTGTTGACGGAAGAAGCGATTGATACCCTCGATCAGCTGGCCGAAGCGATCCAGGCTCAGCAGCCGCTCGTGGCGTTCACCGGTGCTGGAATATCAACCGAGTCGGGCATTCCAGACTATCGTGGCAAGCAAGGATTGTGGACGACCGGCAATCAGCAGCCCTTTACTTATCAGGAGTTCATGGAAAATCCTGATGCGCAACGTCGCTGGTGGCAAGAGCTACCGAAGCGCTTCTACGCCGAGCGTGACGTCGAGCCGAATGAAGGGCATCACGCGTTGGTGCGTTTAGAGCGAGCTGGGATCCTGAAGTCGACTATCACGCAGAACATCGATGGGCTTCACCAGGTGGCTGGGGCGAACCCCGAGCATGTCGTTGAGTTGCACGGCAATACCCGCTCGGTGCGTTGCACGAATTGTGGAACAGTCTGGCCGACGGGGGAGTTTCTGGCGCTGGTGGGCGGCACGGATGATCCACCACCATGCCCGGTCTGCGGCGGTGTCGTGAAGAACGGGACGATCGCCTTTGGACAGCCGTTGCCGCAGGCTGAGTTGCGACGCGCGTTTGACGAGGCGGGACAGGCGGGTGTGATGCTGGTGGTCGGCTCGACATTGCTGGTCAACCCTGCCGCGCAAATCCCAGCCCACGCCAAGGCGAACGGCGCGGTGCTGGCGATCATCAACATGGGCGAGACGCCGCTCGATCCGTACGCTGATTTTCGCTTGGACGCGTCAGCTGGGGCGAGTCTCTCGTATCTTGCCGGTGCTGTACTCGAAGGCTCTGATGACTAGCTATCGCTGATGATGCTAGGCTGACCATCAGAGGTGAAAGGGGGGACAGCGTGGCGAGCGAGTTGGTCTTGATGCCAGCGGTGGAGCTGATCGAACGCTACCAACGAGGCGACATATCCCCGATTGAAGTCACGGAAGCAACACTAGAGCAAATCGAAGAGCTGAATGGAGAGCTCGGGGCGTTCATCACGGTGACGCCGGAGCGAGCGATGGAGGATGCACGGCGGTCAGAAGCGGCTTATCGAGCTGGAGAGGCCGGACTGCTGGAGGGCGTGCCAACCTCGATCAAGGATCTGGTGCCGACGGCTGGCATCCGCACCACTCAGGGATCACTGGTATACAAAGACTGGATCCCCGACGAGAACCCGGTCTTTGTTCAGCGGCTCTATGACGCAGGCATCGTCATGCTTGGCAAGACCAACACGCCGGAGAGCGGCTGGAAGGGTGACTCGGGGAATCGGATCATCGGGCCGACGCACAACCCCTGGCGATATGGATTGACGGCGGGTGGTTCGAGTGGTGGTGCTGCCGCTGCGGTGGCATCCGGTATGGGTGCACTGGCACAGGGTGGTGACGGTGCGGGATCGATACGCATCCCAGCGGCGTTCTCGGGAATCTTTGGTTTGAAGCCCTCGTACGGTCGAGTGCCATATCCCAGTCCTTCATCATCACAACTCGGGCACACGGGTCCGATGACGCGAGGTGTGGAGGACGCGGCGCTGATGCTCGATGTGATGTCTGGCCCGGACCCGAGCGACCGGCACTCGCTGCCGAAACATCCCAGCTTTCAAGAGGATTTGCACGGCGGGTTGGGTGGCCTGAAGATCGCCTGGTCGCCTGATCTTGGATTTGCGGAGGTTGATCCTGAGGTCGCGGAGATCTGCGCCCGAGCGGTCAAGGTCTTTGCCGATTTCGGTTGCGAGGTCGTTGAGGCGACACCTCCAATGCCGGACCCGTGGAACGTGATCGATACCTTCTTCAGCCTGAGTCAGGCAGGTGACGCGACGTCGTTTGCTGAGCACCGTGACTTGCTCGATCCAGGGCGGCTGGCGGTGATCGAGCGCGCGCTGAGCTGGACGGCAGGCGATGTCCAGAAGGCTGCTGTCGAGCGGGAGATCTATTGCCGCGATATGGCGAAGTTCATGGCTGATTATGATCTGCTGATTACGCCGACGGAGCCGATCACGGCCTTTCCCGCAGGACAGGACTACCCAGCTGAGATCAACGGCAAGCCGATGACCTATCTCGGCTGGACGGCCTTCACCTACCCATTCAATGTCACCTGGCAGCCTGCAGCATCAGTGCCGTGCGGATTGACCAAGGACGGTATGCCGGTCGGGTTGCAGATCGTCGGCCGCTGGCGCGACGATGCGACGGTGTTGCGAGCCTGTGCGCGGTTCGTCGACGCAGGGCCGTGGATCGACCGCGCGCCAGCGATTTTGATGGGAGATTGGCATGGAGCATGATTTCACATGGATGCAGGCCACCGAACTGATCGAGGGCTATCGATCCGGGGCATTTTCGCCGGTCGAGGTAACAGAGGCCTCGCTGGCGCGCATCGATCGCCTCAATGACGACCTGAACGCCTTCATCACCGTGACTCCCGAGGTTGCGCTCGATGCCGCGCGAGAGGCTGAGGCTGCCTATCGCGATGGAACCGCCGGCCGATTGGCAGGCGTGCCGATAGGCATCAAGGACCTGACACCAACCAAAGGGATCAGGACCACTATGGGCTCTTTGCTCTTTAGGGACTGGATTCCGGATGAAGATACGCCGCACGTCGAACGGTTGAAGGCGGCAGGCATGGCGATGGTTGGCAAGACCAACACGCCAGAGTTTGGCTGGAAAGGTGATTCGGGCAACCGGCTGATCGGTCCGAGTCGCAACCCGTGGAATCTGGAGCGCACAGCCGGAGGATCGAGCGGCGGATCCGGCGCAGCGGTTGCGGCTGGACTCGTGCCGCTTGCGCAGGGGAGTGACGGCGCGGGATCGATTCGCATCCCGTCCAGCTTCTGCGGCATTGCTGGGATCAAGCCCTCGATGGGGCGTGTGCCCTATATCCCTGCCCGGACCCTGCCGTATGCCCACATCGGGCCGATGAGCCGTTCGATACGCGACATCGCCCTAATGCTCTCGGTAACGTCGGGCGCCGACGATCGCGATCGATACTCGTGGAGCGAACCAACGGATTTTCTGGCGGCATTGCGGCCAGATGTCTCGGGGTTGAAGATAGCTTGGTCCCCAGATCTTGGGTATGCCGAGGTCGATACGGAGGTGGCAGCGATCGTCGCCGAAGCTGCGAACGTCTTTGAGGAACTCGGCGCAAATGTCGTAGCGGATCATCCTGATCACGCCGACAGCTGGCCGATCATGCAAGTCGTCTTCTCGATGTCGCAATTGAAGAACAATCTGGACAACTTCGACGAGGTGCGCGATCTGATCGATCCCGGGCGCATCCCGATGCTGGAGTGGGCGCGATCGCTCTCTGCATCAGATTACGAGCGAGCGCTGCGTGATTGGACCGACTTCTACGAGGTCGTGCGCCAGTTTATGGAGGGCTACGACTTGCTGGTT
>CAYNTE010000046.1:0-20064 GCA_964399615.1 uncultured Thermomicrobiales bacterium | reverse complement strand
AGATCAACCCAGACGCGGTCGCCAGCCCCACGGCTCCGGATCGCATGCGCACCGCGTACGCCATCGACAGCCAGCACTGCCGCGCGAATCTCGGCTGGTGCTTCGACGGCGGTATCGGTCAAGGTCAGTGATGCATCACGAACGATCTGCCAGGCTCCTCGCGCAATAAGTGCAGAGATGATCACAGTGATAATCAGGTCCGCTGAGGGGTAGCCTGCTTTGACCAGCGCAAACGACGCCAGCACCGAGAGTGAAACGAAGACATCGCTCAGCGTATGTTGACTATCGGCCAGCAGCACCTGGCTCTGAAGCCGCCGCCCGGCGCGCCGCTCCCAGATCGTGACCCCGATATTAATCGCCAGTGTCACCAGCATCACCGTGATCGCCAGCGTGGTGATCTCCGGGGCCGCTCCACCTTGCAGGCGGTCCCAGGCGTTCTGGCCAATGCTGTAGAGCGCCAGCAGCATGAATCCAGCAATGCCGAGCGATGCCAGCGTCTCGAAGCGATCGTGCCCATAGGGGTGATCAGGATCGGGAGGCCGCGCCGCGATCGCTATGCCGACCAGGCCCACAACGTTGCTGGCGCTATCGAGGAACGAATGCACGCCATCGGCCGCCATCGCCAGTGACCCAATCGTCAGGCCGACGACCAGTTTGGCGGTAGCTACCACAACATTCAGCACCAGAATGACGAGCAGCGTCAGGCGAACCTGCCGCAGGCGGCTTTGTCGTTCCTCCTCGTGTTGTTGCTCGTGCATCATGCGTCGCGGTCTCCAGCTCGCTCCCCGATCACGAAGGGCAACCTCCAGTGTACGGGGAGGCAAAGCAGTACGTCACGGGGCAATTTTCGCGTTAGTCCGGGCGTTTTTGCGGGTAACCCTAGCCACCAACAGATGTAAGGCGCGCCAAATCCTCTGCGGCAGTCACAATAAATAAACCGGGGCGCAGCGAAGCGTCCCGGCACTCAATCATCGTTGTCCCCGGCCGATCTAGGCCGTGACGGGCTCCTCGACAAAGTTGGCGTTGGTGTGGACTTCACTGACATCGTCCAACTCTTCGAGTGCTTCAAAGAGTCGCATCGCGCTGGACGCCTGGCCGCCTTCGAGATCGATCGGCGTCTGTGGCAGGCGTGTGATATTCATATCGCTGATCTCGATCCCACTCTCACGCAGCGCCTCGCCGACAGCGTTCAGATCGGTCGCCTCGGTGGTGATGACGATCTCTTCCTCGTCGGACTCGACATCCGTCGCACCAGCATCGATCGCCAGCAACGCGATCTCGTCAGCATCAGTGCCATTCACGGCCACGACGATCTGGCCGACCGTATCGAACTGCCAGGCAACCGAGCCCGATTCGCCGAGTGAGCCATTGTGACGGCTGAATGCGTTGCGCACCTCGGCAGCGGTGCGATTTCGATTGTCGGTCAAAGCAATCGCCAGCACAGCCACGCCGGCTGGGCCATAGCCCTCGTAGAGCACCGTCTCGTAGGAGTCAGCATCGCCAGTTGCGCCACTGGCCCGTGCGATAGATCGCTCGATGGTGTCGTTCGGCATTCCGTCGCGCTTGGCACGGTCGATCGCCAGCCGGAGGCGGAAATTCGCCTCGGGATCCGGCCCGCCCTCACGCGTCGCAACTTGCAACTCACGCGAGAGCTTCGAGAAATTGGCGCCCTTCTTGCTATCGTTGGCCGCCTTCTTGCGCTTGATTTTGGACCATTTATTATGTCCAGCCATGTAACATGCCCTTCTGGATCGCGGAGAGGCGCGACGGTGAGTTCGAGATTGCGCTCGCCGCCCAACACATTGAACGCCACGCCCTGTAGCACCTATCAATTGTGTCACACCAATCGCAATGCCGCCAAAGCGGGCTACACTGGCACCAGACGGGCCGACTGAATCGAAAAACCAGCTTGGAGCACGCTGCGATGTGGACCAATTCCCTGAAGAAAACGCTCGCGCAAGGCCAGCCAGTCGCTGGAGCTATCGTCCAGATTGATGCGCCGGCCTTGGTGGAGGTTCTGGCACTCTCGGGCTTCGATTTCGTCTTTCTCGACGCCGAGCACGGCGCGTTTGGCCCGGAGGCATGCGAGAACCTTGTCCGCGCAGCCGAGGCAACCGGCATCACACCGCTGGTTCGGGTGCCAGACAACCAGCCCCATCTGATCTTGCGCTATCTCGATACCGGCGCCCACGGTGTCATCGTGCCGCACGTGACGACCGGCGACGATGCGCAGCGCGCCGTCGATGCCGCCTATTACCACCCACTGGGGCATCGCGGGCTGGCGGGACATCGCGCCTCACGCTACAACCTGGAGCTATCTACCGCTGAATACACCGAGCACGCCAACCGCGAGCTGGCCGTGATCGGGTTGATTGAAGATATCGACGCGCTCGACCACATGCACGACATCTTGTCGGTCGATGGGCTCTCGGCAATCCACATCGGCCCGACAGACCTCTCGCAATCGATGGGACTCACCGGCCAGCGTAGACACCCCGAGGTCGAGCAAGCCATCGACGAGATCATCGCCCGGGCCAACGAAGCCGGCATTCCGGTCGGGATCGCTACGGGCAGTGGCGACGATGCTCTCGCGATGCAGCAGCGCGGTTGCCAGATCACCACCACTGTTGCCTGGGCGCTTTTGGCGAGCGCTGGCCGCGAGTATCTGGCCATTGCGCGCGAAGCAGGTTGATGCTCTAGACTGACCTGACGGACTGACACCACGTAAGTACAAGTGAAGGAAGATCGTAGCTATGACCGAGGTGCTCAATCACAACAAGAGCCGCGCGATGTTCGAGCGAATCTCGAACTCAATTGCTGGCGGCGAGAGCTCGTATGCCCGCCTCAAGAAGGGTCTCGAGCTGTGCTTCGACCACGGTGAGGGATCGCGCTTTACCGATGTCGACGGCAACGAATACATCGACTATAGCCTCGGTTATGGACCGCTGATCTTCGGCCACCAACCAGAATTCATCAACCAGGCCGTCATTGAGGCCATCACTACCCGCGGCAGTGTCGCCACCTTCCCGTACGACCTTGACTACGAGGTCGGTGAGCGGTTCATCAAGATGGTCCCTGGTGTCGATCTCATCCGCTTCGCAAACTCCGGCACCGAGGCGACCATGGCAGCTGCCAGGCTGGCGCGTGCCTACACCGGCCGCAACAAGATCATCCAGATGGAGGGTGGTTATCACGGTTTCTCCGACACCCATTTCTGGAGCAGCCATCCCGAATCACACAGCGACAACCCGCAGGGTTATACCAGCAAGCCGATCCCAAGCTCCTCCGGCATCCCCACCTTCTACGGCGATGCTCTCCTGATCGGGCAGTACAACGACCGCGAGAACATGGAGCAGCTCTTTGCCCAGCACGGCGACGATATCGCCGCGATTCTGGTCGAGCCAATCCAGGCCAACACCGGCCTGATCCCACCGGAGCCCGGCTACCTTGAATTCTTGCGCAATATCACCCGCCAGCACGGGGCGCTGTTAATCTTCGACGAGGTCATCACCGGGTTCCGCGTCGCACCGGGCGGTGCTGGTGAGTTGCTCGGTGTCCAGGCCGATATCTACACCTTCGCCAAAGCACTCGGCGGCGGATTCCCGATTGCGGCCTTCGGTGGCAGCAGCGAGGTGATGGGTATGGAGGCGCGTAACGAGGTCATGCACGGCGGCACCTACACCGCCAACATGGTCGCGCTCTCGGCAGCGAACGCCGTCCTGACCAAGATGGATGAGGAGCGAGACGCGATCTGGAGCACGCTCAACGGTCTCGGCGAGCAACTCTGCCGCGGTATCGGCGACGCGTGCAATGAGGCTGGGCTAAAGAACATCAGCCAGGGAGTCGGCCCGATCTGGCATATCTTCTTCGCCAAGGACGACGCGCCCGAGATGGACCGCATCCGCAATTATCGCGATGCGCTGGCCTACACCAGTAGCGAGCGCTTCGATCGCTTCCACGAATCAATGCTCAAGCGTGGCGTCTACTTCCACCCCTACCACCTCGAGCGCTGGTTCGTCTCGGCAGTCCATAATGAGACAGACGTGCAGCAGACGATTGAAGCTGCCTATGACGCTGCCGAAGAGGTCGTCAAGACAAGCCAGTAATCGACGTGACTATCCCCCTCACTTGCTCTTATGAATACAGCTGAGGGGGCCAAACTCACCACCAGGAGCCGATGACAGAACCAGCCGTCGAAACCACCATCACATCTCCGTCGTCAGACGCTCTTGCAGAAGCCGTCTCGCCATACACGGGTCTCACCAGCGAGCAGGTCGAGGCGCTGGTCTCGGCTGGGCAACGCAACGAGGCCCCGCTCACCGTCGGCGATAGCAGCTGGACGATCATCCGCCGCAACAGCCTGAGTGTCGTCAACGTCTTGCTCTTCGCCATCTCGATTGGGCTGGTGGTTCTCGGCCTCTATCGCGATGCCGTCTTGACGGCGGGCATCGTCGTGCTGAATGTCGGCATCGGCATCTTTCAGGAGCTGCGTGCCAAACGCAAGCTCCAGCAGATCGCACTCCTCTACCGGCCAACCGTCACGGTGATCCGCGACAGCAAGCCACAAGAGATCTCACCCGAAGAGATGGTCAGCAGCGACGTCTTCCTGATCGAGGCGGGCGATCAGCTGCCCGTCGACGCCACATTGCTGAGCGATCATCCCCTGCAGGTTGATGAATCGAACCTGACCGGCGAGTCCGAGCTGGTCACCAAGCGAAAGGGTGACGAACTCTATTCTGGAAGCAGCTGCATGGTCGGTTCGGGTGTTTGCCGCGCCACACTGGTGGGCGAGAAGAGCTCTGTCCAGCGCATCACCGCCCAGGCCCGCAGCTACCGCAACATCAAGACCCCGCTCCAGCGCAACATCGACGTCGTAATCCGGATCATGACCGTCGTCGTCTTCGTGCTTGCCATTCAGGTCATCCTCGATATCGAGAGCGCCGATGACCTCAGCAGCGACTTCATCCCCTTCACCCGATCTGATGTCCAGCGCGATGAAGGTGTGCGGGGTCTGCCGATCGTCGAGACTGCCAAGGCCTCAGCCGTGCTCGTCGCGTTGGTGCCGCAGGGGCTCATCCTCATGGTCGCCGTCGCCTACTCGCTGGCGGCCTTGCGACTTGCGCCACGAGGAGCGCTCGTCCAGCGCGTCAACGCCGTCGAATCGCTCAGCCACATCGATACGCTCTGCGTCGACAAGACCGGCACGCTGACCACACAGAAACTCAAGGTTCGCGAGTTCGTGCCTCTGGTTCACGATGAAGAGACCGTCAAAGACTGGTTTGGCGCTATCGTCTCGACCTCCTCCAGTCGCAACCGGACAGCCGACGCGATCGCCGAGGCATGCCCCACAACCGCCCGCGCGCCGCGGGTTGAAGTCCCCTTCTCATCGGCACGCAAGTGGAGTGGCATCAGTCTTGACGAGCAACCGACCGGCGCATTGGTCATGGGCGCCCCAGAGATCTTGATGCCCGCGCTCTCGACCGAGGATGCTGCGCTAGCCGAACCAGCGATCGCCGAGCACACGGCTCAGGGGCTGCGTGTTCTGATGCTGGGCTATGCCGAGGACCATCAAGCGTTTGACGATGCTGACGGCGAGCCGAACTTGCCGCGCGGCCTGCGCCCCGCTGGTCTCGTCAGCATCGCCGATGAATTGCGACCAGAAGTGCAGGAGACACTCGAAGCCTTCCGCGACATCCACATCGACGTGAAGATCATCTCCGGCGACCACCCCGAGACGGTCCTGGCGCTGGCTCGTCAGGCAGGTTTTCCGGACGACATCACTGCGATCTCGGGTGCGGAACTGGACAAACTGGACGATGAGCGCATCGAAGAGGCGGCCGAGCAACACACCGTCTTCGGTCGTGTCACGCCGGAGACCAAGGAGCGGCTCGTGACCGCATTGGAGAATCGCGGCCACTGGACGGCCATGACGGGCGATGGCGTCAATGACATCCTCGCCCTCAAACGCGCCAAGGTCGGCATCGCCATGCGCAGTGGCAGCGAAGCAACTCGCAGTGCTGCCGATCTCGTGCTGATGAACGACTCGTTCGCTGCGCTGCCCGATGCTTTCTCCGAGGGACAGCGCGTGATGCGTGGCATGGCCGACAACATCAAGCTCTTTTTGACGCGCACGCTCTCACTCGTCTTCCTCATCTTCTTCGTCAGTCTGATCGGCCAAGAGTTTCCGATCACGCCGAGCCAGAATTCGATTTTGGCGATGGTCACGGTCGGTATCCCCGCCTTCGCGCTGGCGATCTGGGCCAAGCCGGGTCACTCGCCGCGCGGGCTTGGCCGGTTGGTCGTCGAGTTCGTGCTGCCGGCCGCGTTGATGGTCTCGATCATCTCCGTCGCTGTCTACGACTTCTTCATGACGCTGACCGATGGCAACGTTGGCTGGTCGCAGGCAGCTGTCACGACCACGCTCGTCAGCACGCTGCTCCTGATCGTGCTCTTCGCCCAACCGCCCACCCAGATGTGGACTGGCGCGAGCAGCCTGAATGGCGATCTGCGTCCCGCGCTGCTCGTTTTGCTGATGTATCTTGCCTACATCGCGATCGTCCTGATTCCTACGACGCGCGAATTCTTCGAGTTGCAGACCCTGCCGTGGTCTGGCTACGTCATGCTGGCCTTCATCGTGACTGGTTGGGCGGTCATCGTGCGCCATATCTGGCGCAAAGCGCTGGGGCGACGCGTCTGGGATTTCAGCGAAGAGCACATCGAGCGCGTGGCACGACGCATCCGGCGCTGAGCGCGATCGAACCCCGATACGCCGTACCATTGAACTGACAATGCGATCGGAGGGATGATGCATATGACTACATTTGAAGTCGTCGTCGGTGACATCGCCGATTATCAGGAACACCAGACTGAAGCCTACGTCGTCGCCGCTAACAATGAGTTGTGGATGGGGGCCGGTGTCGCGGGCGCGATCAAACGCGTTGCTGGCGAGAGTGTTGAGCAAGAGGCGCTCGATCAGGGGCCAATCGAAGTCGGAGACGCTGTGCTCACCAGCGCTGGCTCGATGCCACCACCCGCCAAGGCACTGATCCACGCCGCCGCAATGGGCTTTACCGACCGCACCCAGGTCTACGCCAACCGCCAAAGTGTCGAGTCCGCGACTGCGAGCGCGCTCCAGCTCTGTACCGAACACCAGATTCGGAGCGTCACCTTCCCGGCGCTCGGCACCGGCGTCGGCGGGCTGGACATCGAAGGTGCGGCACAAGGCATGTCCAACGCCTTCCGCCAGCACCTCGCAGGACCAAACGCTGTCGACCGGATCCGCATCGTCGTCACCACCGACGACCGCAAGACCATCTTCGACCAGGCAGTCGCGGCACTGGGATAACACTGCTCAACGGGTCGTTCGTCAAACCTCAGGTCCATCACTCACCACGCTCACTAGTATCGTGGCGTCAAGTCACGCGTAGCTCATGTATGCTGATAGCCAAGCACGAATCCGGCAGATTGTCTCATTGGCATCTGCACATCCGGCCAGCCAGGATGGGAGGGGCAAGATGCTGCTTCTGGAACGCGAGTCATATCTTGATGAATTGCGTCAACTGCTTGTCGATGTCGGCACAGACCACGGGAGGCTGGCGTTTATCGCTGGTGAAGCTGGCGTGGGCAAGTCGGCACTTGTTAGCGCGTTCTCGCAGTCCGTCGTGCCACAGGTTGACGCATATCACGGTGCCTGCGACCCACTTTCGACGCCGAGACCGCTCGGCCCGCTGGTGGATATTGCTGCGCAAGTCGGCGGGGAGCTTCAACAACTCGTCGAGCGTGATGAGCAACGCCTAGGTGTCTTCCAGGAGTTCCAGAATTTCCTGTCAAGACGTAACCAGCCCATCATCGTTGTCATCGAAGACGCGCACTGGGCCGACGAGGCAACGCTCGATATGTTGCGCTTCACTGGCAGGCGGATCGCCGCGACTCGCGCGCTCATGATCGTTACCTTCCGCAACGATGAAGTGGGGGCAAGTCATCCGCTGCGCATCGTGCTCGGTGATCTGGCGACATCGCCCGCAGTGCGTCGCATCCTCCTCTCGCCACTCTCCCTCGGAGCCGTACGCACATTGGCAGAAGAGAGCGAATTCGATCCACGGGATCTCCACCAGCAGACGGGTGGGAACCCCTTTTTCGTCACCGAGGTGCTGGGCGCAGGTGGACGAGGCATCCCTCCAACAGTCCGCGATGCGGTTCTGGCGCGTGCAGCCAGGCTATCGCACGAGGGCCGCAAGATGCTGAACGCCGCCGCGGTCATCGGCACCTACGCCGACGCAGACCTACTCGGACGGGTTGCCGGCACAACCCCTTCCTCTATTGCCGCAGGGATGCTGGAACCACGCCACAACGGCTACACCTTCCGGCACGAGCTGGCGCGTCAGGCGATTCTGGCGGCGCTCACTCCTATACAACGGCTTAAGCTACACCGGAAGGTGCTGGACGAGCTACGCACTGCACCTCCCGCACCCGATGACTTTGCGCTGCTAGCTCACCACGCCGAAGAAGCTCGCGATAACGAGGCCGTTCTGAAGTATGCACCCGCCGCGGCCAAACGAGCAGCGCGACTCGGCGCTCATCGCGAGGCAGCCGCTCAGTACGCGCGCACATTGCGCTGTGCTGCTGACCTCGCGCCGCAAGAGCGAGCGATGTTGCTTGAGGAGCTGGCCGAGGAGTCTTCATATATAGACGAACTAGACGTCGCGATAGCTGCACGGAGAGAAGCAGCGCAGATCTGGCGCGCCGAAGCGAATGTCCTCAAACAGGGCGAGAACCTAAGCCGTGTCGCTCGTCTACATGTCCTTGCTGGACAAAATGCCGCTTCCGACGAAGCTATCGCCCAAGCTATCAGCCTGCTCGAATCGCTACCACCTGGGCCGGAACTCGCGCTGACCTATCAAATGTATTCCTATATCCAGATGCTCGATAGAAATGCCACAGAGGCGGTCGCCTGGGGCTGGAAGGCAGTCGATCTGGCGAAAGAGCTCGACGATCGGCCGACGCTGATCGCCGCCTACAACGCGATCGGCTCGGCGCTCCTATGTACCGATGATCTCAGCGGCGCGGAATTGCTGGAGCGCAGTTTGAGCCTTGCGCTGGAGTCCGGTGAAGACGAGCTGGCAGCGCTGGCATACGGCAACCTTGGCTCGGCAATGGGCGAGTTCTTTCACTTCGAGCAAGCGATTAGCTGGCTGGAGGCTGGCATCGCCTTCGCATCGGAGCGCGACCTCGATACGCAGGGCTGGTACATGCGCTCTTGGCTAGCGATTTGCCGCATGTATCAAGGAGATTGGAACGCAGTCGTCGAGGTAGCCGCCGACATCATACGGCGGCCGGGTATCTCAGCCGTCAGCAGGATTATGGGGTTGATCGCGCTCGGCCGCCTGCGCGCACGTCGAGGTGACCCGGACATCTGGCTTGCACTCGACGAGGCGCTCGATCTTGCACGACCAACAGCGACCTTGCAGCGCCTGGGCCCGGTTCACGCAGCGCGGGCTGAAGCAGCATGGCTGGCCGGTGACTCCGAGCGAACACTCCGCGAGGCGCAAGCCGCCTATGACCTTGCAATGGAGCACCAGCATCCATGGTTCACCGGCGAGCTCGCCTACTGGCAATGGCGCGCGGGAGAGGCAATCGTGCCACCACACTGGATTGCCGAACCCTATCGCCTTCAGCTCTCCGGTGACTCGGCCGCCGCGGCAGAGCGTTGGGAAGAGCTGGGCTGCAGGTACGAACTGGCTCGAGCCTTGACAGACAGTGACGACGAAGCCGGCTGGCGACGAGCATTGCAGATATTCAGAGATCTCGGAGCCGCACCAATGGCAGCCCACGTCTCGCACAAGTTGCGAGAAGCCGGCGCAGACAACATCCCGAGAGGACCACGCCCCTCGACACAACAACACCCAGCAGGGCTGACGCGTCGCGAGGCTGAGGTGCTCGATCTGGTGGCAGCGGGGCTTTCCAACCGGGAGATCGCAAACCGGCTCTATCTCTCCCCCAAAACCGTCGAACACCACGTCTCTTCAATCCTCACGAAACTCCACGTTTCAACGCGCCTGGACGCTATCCGCAGCGCTGAGCAGCGAGGGTTGATTCGCCAATCTGAGGGATCAAATACACCAAACTAGGGACATCTCCCGATTTCCATAATACGCATTATCGGTCACCATACTGATACACGCGTGTGATCAATGTTGTGGTCCATCTCGCCGCTCGACAACCTGAGTCTTGAAGGCGGATCGACAGCGAGCGTGGACGAAGCCGTACGTCTGCTTCCTCCTCGTTGGTGTGAAGGGACGCAGGCATACCACCAGGAATGGAGATCGATATGTTCGTGAATCGCCTCCGTGGAGGCGACAAGCAATGGAACTTTCGCAAGCTACCAGTAGCAGTACTGACCATAATGATGCTTGTTCTATCTACCGGCGCGACGACAGCCAAGTTCACTGCAGGGAACTCCCGAACCTTGGGAGACGACTGCACAGACTTCACCGTCACCGGCTACACCGTTTGCGGCAGGTTCCATGACTATTGGGAAACCTACGGCGGGTTGCCGATCTTTGGCTATCCAATCAGCGACGAGCACATGGAGAATGGACTGACGGTCCAGTACTTCGAGCGTGCACGTTTCGAGTGGCACCCAGGTGCCTGGCCAGAGCGGTGGGACGTGCTGCTCGGCCGGGTCGGCGCTGAAGTGTTTGACTCCGGTGGACCGATGACCGGCATCGACCTCGACGCACTCAGAGCAGCGGTTGCGCCCTTCAAGGACATCGAAGCCGCCAAGGATGCTGGCTGGAATCTGGTCGACGGCCTCGACTACTGCTTCGACAACCCTGGAGTTGGAGGCATGGGGTTTCACTACATCAACGTGAATCTGCTCGATACCAACCTCGACTCACTCATGCCCGAGGCTATGGTCTATCAACAAAATGATCAGGGAGAGCTCGAACTGGGCGCTGTCGAGTGGATCGTTCCAGCTGATGCATGGGACGGTGCGGGGAATACCGAGCTACCGCAATTGATGGGGCACATGCTGCATCTCAACGAGGCGCTCGGCGTCTACGTCCTGCACGCCTGGATCTTCAACGAGAATCCCGCCGGAGTATTCGAAGACTGGAACCCGAACGTAAGCTGCCCAAGCTAGGGCGGCGGTCGCTATTCGAAATGTCGACGGTTGCGAACGGAACGCAACCCACCCTAGAGGAGAGTACTGTCCATGCCACGCTATATCGTCGAGCGGACCTTCCCCGACGGGCTCGCCATCCCGGTCAATGCGCAGGGCGCTCAGGTCTGTAATCTCGTTGCCGGCAACAACGGAGACTTCGGAGTAACCTGGATTCACTCCTATGTCAGCGACGACAAAAAGCACACCTACTGCGTCTACGATGGTCCTAACCCTGAGGCGATCCGCAAAGCGGCTGAACGCAACGACCTGCCTATCGACCGCATCATTCGCGTGTCGGTGCTCGATCCGTACTTCTATCAATAGCATTCGCAACGTGCGTTCGCCAGGCGGGTGCAGCCGTGTCCGAGGTGACGAGCCCCGGTCCCGGCTGCACCCGCATCACATTGTCTTCGCTCGGGACTACCCTGGATCCCCACTCGACTCATTCTGCGAAGCCAGCCACGCTCGAATCGCTGGCTCTGCGGCCAGGACAGCCAGTGCGCACATGCCGTCGTTGATCTCGCCTCGACGGGCTAGGTCGACGGCAATCTCGAACGGCACCATCTCCGGGACAACCAGCTCGTTTCGCTCCAGCTGCTGCTCACCGAGGGTGACACCTAGGGCGACGAAGGTTTGCGCTTCAATGTTGGTGTGTCCGGAGAGCGGGTGCCAGCTACCGATCCAGCGCAGCTCGTCGAGATCAATCATGCCGATCTCCTCGGCCAGCTCCATCCGCGCCATCTCGGCAAAGGTGCCCTCGCCAGTACCAGCGGGCACCTCCAGCGACCAATCGCCGATCGGCTGGCGCCACTGGCGGATCAGGACGATATCTCCGTCTCGCGTGACCGGCACCACCACAACTGGGTCGGCCGCCCTGGTGTAGCGATAGTCAATGACATCGCCGCTGTGGGTGCGAACACGCTCTCGCACCGCTGTTCGCCACGGCGTGACGATCTCGTCCTTGCGCTCAATCACGCGCCACGGTGCGCTGTCAGGCATCTCGCCAGCCACATGCAGCGCCCGCCGGGTTGCCGGCATCAGCGGGGCATCGGCATGCATCAGCAGGTCGCGCAGCTGGGCGCGGCTCGCGCGTTCACGGCGCGGTAGCTCCGCTGCGCCAGTCCCGCTGCGCTGGGCTGCAATCATCCACCACTCTCCGCCGCCAGCCGCGCCACTCAGCTTACTCAACGACGAGTTCTCAAGCCGCATCACGGCAGCCTGGATGTCGCCAGTTGAAATTGGCGCGAATACGGGGTTCAGCAGCACCACAATCTCAGCTCGATCGCTCAGCATCGCAAGGGAAGATTCAGGATCGCCTGAGGCGTCGATGACCTCACAGCCTGGAGGAAGCCAGCTTTGATTCAGCGAGCTACGTCTAAGTGCGGCGACACTCGCGCCGGACACCCGCGAGGCCTCGATCAACGTATCCCGAGCCAGCGCCCAATCCAGATCCTGGTCGCCATCGGGCAACTCAACACCGATCAGCAGCGAGGTTGCGACCACGGCGCTACTGATAGATCACAACGAGCGGGGGAGGGTTGAGGCCAACCAGCGTCTGGGGATCGATCAGCGGCGAGTCTTGCTGGTAGAAGAGCTTGATACCACCGTACTCCACCAGTTCATTCGTTACGAAGTGGTCGTAGTTCGCGAGCTTGGCGTCGGGGCTGCCGAAACCGTCCATATCGAGTACGAAATCGACGTTGGCGGGTGGAGTGATCGCGTCCTTGTTGTAGATCATGTCCGACTCGAACTGGTGCACGACGACGATCTTGTTCGGCAGATTCTTCTCGGTCACGATCTGGCTGATCATCTCCAGACCCTGCTGAACTTCGTTGCCGTCGACTTCGCCGATGACCTCTCCGGGCACCCGATCCGGCAAACCGTCGTGTCCACGCATCGAGAATTCAGGGTCGATGGCGACATGGACGTTCGGCAGCTCCAACCAGTGGCGGATCTGATCAATCTGATTGGGGATCGTGTCGAGCCCAACCTGCAGATCGAGAATGATGACCATGTCGTGCGCGGTGGCGTAATCGACATACTCGCCGATCCACTCATCGCCGGTGTAGAGCAGATAGGTGCCATCATCGGTGGGATAATTCTGGGCTACCGTCGCGATCAGCTCGAAGGCCAGGACAACCGGCTTGCTCGGGTCTGCAGCCTCAAACTCTGCTGCTTGCTCCTGCAGCCTGGCGTGGAGGTCTTCCTTGGAGTATTCACCGAGAATGCCCATCTGAGGCGTGCTCGGGTGGCCGTAGTAGGCAAGGATGCGATGATCCGGCAGCAAACTCCCGGCTGAGGCTGTGTCACCACCTTGAGTCTGGGTCGCGTCTGCTGGCGGCGGTGTGGCGGTGGCCGGTGGTGGCGGGTCGGTTGCCTGCGGCTCTTCCGTCTGCGTTTCAGTCACCGGCTCAGTAGGGTCAGCGCCCTGCTCATCCCCGGCAGGTTCGGTCGCTGGATCGCTCGTGACACTCGTGCCCTCCGGTGGCGCAGTCGGGTCGGTACTGGTAGCCTGCTGCTCAGGAGCCGTCGTTCCGGATTGTTCTGGGGCAGACGTTAGAGGTTGATTGTGAGAGTCTTCGTCACTCGGGCCGCTACATGCGATGAGAAGCGGTACAAGGACGATGAGAAACGCGCTCAATATCGTCAGGCGTCGTGTGATCGGCAAACTTCAACCATCTCCTTCGCGCCGTAGCCAGTGCCACGGCTTCCGACTCTCTCCAGGCAACAAGTCTGTCGCTTGGCTCTCGTCACGTAGCTCGCGCGAACCGGTAGACCAGATGCAAGGATGGCACTAACCATGTTTGATGAATACCCGTGCACTGTCCCCTACGACCCTGAGACGCGCTCTGAGTGGAGGGTGTTACGCGTTCCAACAGCAGAGTATACCGAGCGTCTGCGTCAGGTTCGCAGCCGGATGAGCGCAAATGGCATACCCGCGCTCCTGGTCGCTGGCACTCCCGCGGAGCCAGCGAACATACAGTACCTTACGAACTATCGCCCTCTTGCGGGGACCACGCTCCTGCTCATCACCGAGGACAACGACCCGGTTGTCCTGACCGATGCGATCCTGCATGGCGAACCGATGCATTCGATGCTCTGGGATGTCATCTTCGACGACCTCCGGCCCTGCGAGCCCGACGATCTCGTCAAACACACCGTCGCGGCGATTCACGAGCTTGGTGTTGATCAGATCGGGATTGCATCACCTACAGCTCTGGCGATGCAGCTTGCCCGAGAGCTGCAGTCCGGCCTCGATGGCCTTGAGTTCATCGATGGTTCACCAGTACTGCTAGCTGCGCGTGCGATCAAATCGCCAGCAGAGATCGCGAATCTGCGCACCGCCTGCAGGATCACGCGCGAGGCACTCGAAGCGGCGATCGATGCCTGCCAGCCGGGCGCAACAGAGCGCGAGGTTGCCACCGTCATCCAGTCCACAATCATGCAGGGTGGCGCGGACGGGCTGGCCTTTGAGACGGCTGTCGCCAGCGGGCCACGGGCCGGGCTCAAGCATGCCGCGCCGACCGAACGTCAGCTTGAGTCCAGCGACATGGTCTTTCTCGATGCAGGCGCGCTGATCAATGGCTACCACGCCGATCTCTCTCGCGCCGGCACCGTTGGGCAGCCAGACATCGAGGTCGAGATGCTGCTCGATACTGCAGCCGAAATGTTCCGTCAGACGCTCAACAAGGTGAAGCCTGGCGCTCCGGTCCGCGATCTCTACCGTGCGGCCGAGCGAGTTGCTCGCCGGGCTGGTCTGCTGGCCGACTATATGGCCGGCGGCATCGGGCACGGCGTCGGGCTTTCGATTTTCGAGCAGCCGTCGCTCGCACCCGGTGATGATCAGGTGCTGGAGGCGGGGATGACCTTCGCGCTGGAGCCGATGCTGGTGCGGTACGGAGTCGGCACCGCTGTCGTTGAGGAAACAGTGCTCGTCACCGACGACGGCTACGAGATCCTCTCCGGTGCGGAGTGGTGATCTAGGTGAGCGCCCGATAGATGGCGTAGATGAGCAGGCCCACAAACGCGATCCAGACGATCACCAGGAAGGCCAGCACGGCGAAGATGATCTTCAGGATGCGGTCTGGCGCGCCAGATTCTTCAGCACGCCGGTAGGCGGCCTCGATGACTGGCTTGGGAGCCAGGAACGATAGAACACCGATGCTCAGCACGATTGCCGTGGCGTCATCGACGATCCCCAGCAGCGGCAACATATCGGGGAAGACATCCAGCGGATTGATCACATACAGGGCGAAGAGGATCGTCGCCAGTCGTGCCGGCCACGGGGTGCGCGGGTCACGGAAGGCCAGCCAGGCGACGTAGAGGTCCGTCGAGAGCTGAGACAACCTGCGGCGAATGTCTAGTAGCCCGAGCATTGCCGCCCGATTTCCAGGCATATGAGCCAGATTGACATGCTATCTCGATCCGCCACAGTCATGCTGCCGGGCCTCCTTCTCCCGTGTCAGTATTCATTGACAGCCTCCAACGATACAAGCTCGAAACACCTGACCTCCCCACATCGGGCGAGCTTCCGCTAGTATTCGTCATGCGAGTCGCCACACGTAGACAGGGGTCCGGGGGATGGAAATCTACCTAGTGCGTCACGGTGAGGCTGTCGACCGTGAGATAGCAGGCATCGATACTGATGACGAGCGCTGGCTGACCGAGCGTGGCCGTAGCGAAGTTACAGCGTCCGCCAAACTGCTGAGATCGTTCGGAGTCAAGCCCGATCTCGCCTTGAGCAGCCCGCTGGTACGCGCACAGCAGACGGCCGAGATCATCGTTGATATCACCGGGGCAGAGCATCCGATCGTCACCAGTCGCCACTTGATCCACGGCGGTTCGTTTGCTGGCATCCTCGAGGATTTGCGCGAGCACGACAACCCGGAAATCGTCTTGCTCGCCGGCCACATGCCAAGCATCGGCAGATTCGCGGGCTGGCTCTGCTGGAACGACCGGGAGGCGGCAATCGGCATGCGCACCGGCCAGGTCGCTCGCATCGATCTCTTTCCCGAACGCATCGCTCCCGGCTGGGGAGATCTCCGCTGGCTTATCGCGCCAGAACACACGCAGGCACTCGGAATCGATAGGTGACCGCGACAGACCTCACTCCACCACCGGCGAGCCAGTCCGCCAGCTTCGCGCCAGTCTTTTGGCTGCTCGTTGGCGGTGTATTCGCGGCAGCCATCAACACCCAGATCATGAGCCCTATCCTGCCCGCCGTTGGTGAGGAGTTCGACGCGAGCGTCGGCAGGGCGGGTATCGCCATTACGGCCTATCTGCTGCCCTATGGACTGGTTCAGCTCTTCTACGGCCCGCTGGCTGATCGCGTCGGCAGAGTCAGTGTTATTGCCTTCGCGCTGGGCACTTCGGCGATAGCGACCTTGCTCTGCGGCATCGCTCCCAGCCTGGAGACGCTGATCATCTTCCGCGCCGCTGCGGGCATGACCGTCGCCGCGATCACGTCGCTCACCCTCACTTACGTCGGCGATACCGTGCCATATATTCGCCGCCACCGGGCCATCGGCTACACCGCCATGGCGACATCGCTCGGCAATATCTCGGCGGCCATGCTCGGCGGGCTGGCTGTCACATTGATTAACTGGCGCACCGCCTTCTTCCTGATCGCTGCTGGCTCGGCGGTGCTCACCATCCTCATCTTCCGGCAGCCCGAGATGCGCAGCCGCCCACAGGGGGAGACTCGGAGCTGGCTCGCCCCACTGCAGGCGCTGCTGACTGACCGCAGGCATTTCGTCTTCTATTTGCTGATCATGATCGAGGGCATCTCGGTCTTCGGCGCCTTTGGTTATTTCGGCTATGTGCTTCGGGAGCGCGACGATCTCTCCTACTTCGTCATTGGCGTGTTGCTGGCGATCTTTGGCTTAGCGTCAGCCGCGGCCGGCCGGTCGCTGGGAACGATCTCCGACCGGCTCAACGAGCGCCAGATGGTTATCACCGGTGGCCTCGTCACTGCGGCAGGGTATGCGCTCTTCACCGTTCCACCCGCCTTGCCAGTCTCCATCATCGCGCTGGCGGCCGTCGGTGGCGGCATGATCGTCATGCACACCACCTTTCAAATGCGCGCCACCGAGCTGATGCCAGACGCCCGCGCCACTGGTATCACCACCTTTGCCCTGGCGCTCTTTCTGGGGGCGAGCATCGGCTCGACGATCCTTTCGCAAGCCTTCGATCTCATCGGCATCAACCCTAGCCTGCTGGCGCTGGCCGGATTCATGGTGATTTTTGCCACTGTCTCCAGCCGCATCCTCATCGCAGTCACCCGGCCCCACGCCGCCGAGGCGGTGCGTTACACTGAATCTGCGTCGTTGTGAAAGACAATTTGGAAAGGGAAAGCGTGACGTGAACGAGGTCGATATCTACCGCCAGCAGATCGAGTCTGCTGATCGCGCGCTCAACGTGGCACTCGATGGTGTGACTGACGAGAATTTGCATCAGCGGCCGGGCCCGCATCTGAACCCAGCAGGCTGGAACTACTGGCATCTCCTGCGAGTCTGGGATCTCGATCTGAATCATCTCATTCGTGGCCAGAGTCGCGAAGAGGATGCCTGGCACCGGGGCGGATTTACCGAGCGCACCGGCTACGAACCACTCGGCAACGGTCGCGGCGGTAGTGGCAATGGCTTCGGCTATACCGATGCCGAGGTCGATGCCATCCAGATGCCCCTGGCCGACCTGCGTGCCTATCACGACATGCTGCTGGAAGAGACCCGCGCCTATCTCGACAGTGCCGACGAGGCGGAGATGGGCCGTGAGTTCCCCAGCCCAACGAACCCATCAGAGATGCTGACCCCGCGACAGCGCCTGCAGCATCACATCGGCCACGTTTGGAATCACGTCGGTGAGATGCGCTACGCAAAGGGCGTCATCGGCATCACCGATTCCACCTACCCAGGGAAGTAACGATCCGCGTGACTGCCGCCGGCGCAACAGGTTTCCGTCAGGATTGGTACGACGCCAACCTCGCCCTCGCTGACGATCTCCGGGAACGGCTCGATCGCGTTGCTGAGGGCGGTGGACCAAAGCGCCGGGAGCGCGACCGGCAGCGCGGCAAGCTCCCCGTCCGGGAACGCATCGATCGAGTCATTGACCCTGGTGGTGCGTTCCTGGAGCTTTCTCCACTGGCCGCCAATGGCATGTACGACGACGCAGTGCCTTCGGCAGGCATCATCACCGGCGTCGGCGTCATCGGCGGTCACCCCGTCATGCTCGTCGCCAACGATCCCACCGTCAAAGCTGGCACCTACTACCCGATGACCGTCAAAAAGCATCTGCGTGCCCAGCAGATCGCCATCGAGAACCGGCTCCCATGTCTCTATCTCGTCGACTCTGGCGGGGCGTTCCTGCCACTGCAGAGCGAGGTCTTCCCTGATCGTGAGCACTTCGGCCGCATCTTCCACAACCAGGCCGTCATGTCCGCTGCAGGCATCCGCCAAGTCGCCGCCGTACTTGGGTCCTGCACCGCCGGTGGAGCCTATGTGCCAGCCATGAGCGATGAGGCGATCATCGTGCGTGGCAACGGCACGATCTTCCTGGGTGGCCCTCCACTGGTGAAGGCCGCAACCGGAGAAGAGATCACCGCCGAAGAGCTCGGCGGCGCAGATGTCCACGGCAAGATCAGCGGCGTTGTCGACTACATCGCCGACGACGAGGAGCACGCCCTGCAGATCGCCCGAAGATTGATGCAGGTACGCGACATAGCACCCCCAGAATTACCGTGGCAAACTCGCCCGACCGACGAGCCGGTTGAAGACCCAGAGCGCATCCTTGGCTGCCTGCCGCCCGATCCTCGCACGCCCGTCGACCCGCGGCCTCTGCTGCGGCACCTGCTCGACGGCAGCCGACTCGATGAATTCAAGGCCGATTATGCCGAGACCATCGTCTGCGGCTACGCCCACATCCACGGCATCCCCGTCGGTATCGTCGCCAACAACGGCGTGCTCTTCAGCGATTCCGCCCGCAAGGCGACGCACTTCATCATGCTCTGCACCCAGCAGCGCATCCCGCTGCTCTTCGTCCAGAACATTACCGGCTTCCTGGTTGGACGAGAGGCCGAGCACGGCGGCATTGCCCGCGATGGCGCCAAGATGGTCGCTGCCGTCGCCACCGCCAACGTGCCGAAGATCACCTTGATCACCGGCGCGAGCTACGGCGCGGGTAACTACGCGATGGCCGGTCGTGGTTACGATCCCCGATTTCTCTTCACCTGGCCCACCTCTCGCACCGCAGTTATGGGCGGCGAGCAGGCTGCAGGAGTTCTGGCCTCGATCCGCGGTCGCGATCTTGACGACGCAGCCCGTGCCGAGCTTGAGCAAGACGTCCGCGCCCGCTACGAAGCCGAGACCAGCCCTTACTACAGCACGGCCCGGCTCTGGGACGACGGCGTCATCGACCCCCGCCAAACCCGCTCCATCCTCGCCCTCGCCCTCGCCACCACCCTCCAAACCCCCATCCCCACCTCCCCGATGGGCGTTCTGAGGGTCTAATAGCGACGGCGGCAAGCAAAGTCGCGGCATACTTGGTGAATCAGGTTCGGGAAGATGGCTAAGGGGGGTCGATTGAATCGCAAAAGACTACTTCGGCGACTCTCTCGAGGCTCAGTACAGAATGTAAGGTTCGCGGATTTTGTCGATCTCGTAGAAGGTTTCGGATTTAGACTTGAGAGGACCCGAGGCAGCCATCAGATCTATCAACACACGCGAACTCGTGTTCGATTAAATCTGCAGTCAACTGGGAACGAGGCGAAGCCCTATCAGATCCGCCAGTTCTTGAAACTCATAGAAGAATACGGGCTTACGTTGGAGGATCAATAGAGATGACACCCCACTATCACATCAATGTATTTTTCAGTGAAGAAGACGGCTGCTTCGTTGCCGACATTC
>CAYNTE010000045.1:0-20234 GCA_964399615.1 uncultured Thermomicrobiales bacterium | reverse complement strand
CCTTCAACAACGCCCGCCGGCCGAAAGCGAGCGACGCAGATACCGCACCGGCACGCGGCGGGCGAGTCTCATCCTCGAACATTAACCGCTGGCGTTCGTCAGTCTCGACATGAGGTATCGCTGTTGACGTCGTTGTCATATTGCATGCTCCTTGCCTGGGTGTTCTGCGTCACTATCCTCAGTGGGACGACCCGTCAGCGCCAGGAACACTTCGTCCAGGCTCGGCTGGCCGAGGGAGAATTGCACCACGTCGATTTGGGCCATGGACAGCTCGGTCAGCGCGCGGGGCACGTGCACCTCACTATCAACTCGTGCCGAAAGCACCACGGGATCAGGTTCCGTTCGCGCGGGCACACCGAGAACCCGTGAAAGCGTTTTCTGCGCCTGGTCCCGCTGAGCCTGATCACGCAGCCGCACACGCAGAGAACCGGAACCCACTCTCTCCTTCAATTCATCACTCGTACCTTCAGCGATCACCTTGCCACCGTCGACGACAGCAATCCGATTGGCCAGTTGATCGGCCTCATCGAGGTACTGCGTCGTCAGCAGCACGGTCGTCCCGCCAGCAACGAGCATCCGCACGATCTCCCAGACCTGATTGCGGCTGCGCGGGTCCAGGCCCGTCGTCGGCTCGTCGAGAAAGAGCAGATCTGGCCTCACGACGATGCTAGCGGCGATGTCGAGCCGGCGGCGCATACCACCTGAGTAGGTCCGCACCAATCGCCCGGCTGCCTCGTTCAAATCGAACGACACAAGCAGGTCATCAGCCCGTGCTTTGGCTTTCGACCCTGTGTACCCGAAGAGCCTGGAAAGCAGGACGAGATTCTCGCGGCCTGTGAGGTCTTCATCGACCGAGGCGAACTGCCCAGTCAGGCTGATACGGTCGCGTACTGCCGAAGGATCGGCGACGACATCGTGGCCGAACACTCGCGCGGTGCCGGCGTCGGGTCGGGTCAGCGTCGCAAGGATGCGGATTATCGTCGTCTTACCTGCGCCATTCGGTCCAAGCAACCCATAGACTGTAGCCGGTGGCACCGATAGGTCGATCCCGGCGAGAGCACGAGTCTCACCAAACGCCTTGGTCAGCCCGGAGGCCTCGATGGCCCATTCTGGTTGTGGTCTCATCATCGACATCGTGAATGCTCCTTTACATTCGCTGTGAGCACCGTCGTGGTGCTGCATATGACACGATCTTCCGGCTGTGTCCAATCGTGCCGGGTGATGCACAGCGCGAAAAGGCATGGACTTTCGCCGTTATAGAATGATCTTCCGATTTACTGGTGAAACTGTTAGCGGGGTCGGACAGCCTCGAGCACGACACGCAAGCAAGCGCCTTACGCTGATCACGCGGGCCTATCTGGGAAGTTTTGGCTATGGCGCCGTCAAGGTTCAGCCTAGGTCGGGATGCCCACCTCGACCGGCTCGCGACGGGCGTCCTCCGCAATTCGGCCGGTGGTCTTCAATGCGATTGCCAGCCCGACCAGAACGATCGCGTCGCCAGCGATGCCGTCGATGATGAAGTGGTTGCCGGTCAGCACGACGGCTGAGAACATCGCCACGGGTAACGCGAATCCAATGGCCCGCGCCCATAGCGAGCGTGCGTGGGCGACGATGGCGATTGAGGCCAGAAGATTCCAGCCGACGTGCAGGCTCGGCATTGCGGCGTATTTGTTCGCCAATCCGGACGGTAGCAGCACGTGCTGCGAGTAGGAGTGCTGCTCGACCGTATCGATGATGCCAAGGCTATGCATGAAGCGCGGTGGGGCGACCGGGAAGAGGGCAAAGATGAGCAAAGCAATCGCGCCTGAGATCAGGAAGGCGTTGCGGTAGGTTGGATACCAGTCCTGATGATTGATGAAGAGCCAGACCAGAACGATGACGATCACCGGCCAGTGCAACCAGACGTAGACCCAGTTGACGAAATCGATCACCGTCCGGTGCGTGAGTGCCCAGCGCTGCAAATCGAGTTCGTGCCAAAGACCAACGGATTGCTCGAAGTTCACGACATGACGGGCGTTGTCGCGTGCGACCGAGACCTGATCCTTCACCAATCCTCGCACCAGGTAGTAGAAGAGATACGCGCCGTAGACGAACGACGCCTCAGTCACCACTTGTGCATTCTTCCAGCGTTTGGGACCTTCGTGACGGATGAAGAGCAAGAGCGCCGTTAACATCATGATGAACCAATAGTCTTCTACGAATCGCGCTAGCACTTCAGCCATCGTCACTCCTTGGGTTCTCACGCTCAAACCACACGAGAAGCGCCCGTACGTACATGTCCGCATTGACATGGTATATCCGGACGCGACATCCTAAAAAGGCGAGTTGGCGGCTAATCGTTCCGTTTCGAACCCAAAAATGAGAGGGCCGGCGATTCAGTTCAGAACCGCCGACCGTGCCATCCCCTCGTCGGTCAGATCAACTCCTAGTGAAGCTCACCAGTTCAATCAGATGGCGGGATATTGTGATTGAGACGGAAGACGTTGTCGGGGTCGTAGCGCCGCTTCACTTGCGTCAACCGCCGGTAGTCCTCAGGCGTGTAGGCGCTCTCAGTCCTGGCCGGATCCGTCAGGAAGTTCAGGAACGAGCCACCCGTGACATGAGGCTGGATCGCGGCCGCGTAGTTGCCGACTGCCGCCTCGACCTCGCCGCGCTCGTGAGAGCCATCGAACATCGCGGCGGCTGCGACCGAGAAGGGCACATCGCGGTGACCGGTTGGGCCACTCTCAGCGGAGGAGCGGGCCATCGCGCCGCCCCAATGCCGGATCTCCAGCGCCGAGATTGGTGGTTTGGCTGCGTCGACGATCACGCTGACGATGTCGCTGGAAAGCTCTTCAATCAGATCAAAGCGCGTCTGTCCATCCATCGGTGGAGGGGGAGGATCAGCACTATGCTCGGCGAAGGTTTTCTCAGCTATACCCTCCATCAGCGGCTCACCGGCAACCTCGAATAGCGGCGCAAGCAGTTGCTGAGCGGATTCGGCATCACCGTCATAGAAGACACGCAACCCAAGCACCCACCGGCCTCGCACCGGCTCCGGCACCTGCTCCATATCGGGCATCTGCATCAGCACGACGGCGGTGCTCATTTCGTCCGGCTCCTCCATCGTCCACTCTCGATAGCGAGTCAAGAGATCGGCGGCGGTTTCGATGGCGAAGTAGGACATCCCGGCATAGACCGTCGTCACCGGGAATAGCTGGATATCCATTGAGGTCACGACACCGAAGTTCCCGCTCCCACCGCGCATGGCCCAAAAGAGATCGGGGTTTTCGTCGGTGTAAGCGGTCAGGATGTCGCCATCAGCCGTGACGACATCCGCCGAGATCAAGCTATCGGCGGCGTAGCCATGCTTGCGTGAGAGCAGCCCAGCTCCTCCGCCGAGGGTGTAACCAGCAACGCCCACCCAGGACGAAGAGCCGGAGAGGGGAGCCAGCCCGAATGGGGCAGCCGCCTCAATCACGTCTCTCCAAAGCGCGCCAGGCCCGACTCTGGCCACCTGCCGCTCCGGATTCACCCAGACTTCAGACATTCTGGATGTCTTCACCAGCAGTCCGCCATCAGCGGGCAAGACAGTACCGTGACCAGTCGACTGAATCGCGAATGGCAGGTCATTGTCTCGTGCCGCCAAGATGGCCGTTCGTATATCTTGTGGTGATGTCGTCTCGGTGATGATGGTTGGGTGTGGATCGAGGTTAAGATTCCAGGTCACTCGGGCTTCCTCAAAGCCGATCTCACCTGGAAGATAGACCTGCCCGTCGAGGGCATTGCGCAGCTTCTGCGCCACGGAATCTATGCGATTGACCGTGTTCATCGTTGACATCGTGAATGCTCCCTTGCACTCGTTCGGCACATCGTGGTGCCAGATGTATTCGTTGGGGCTAGTTAGTCATTGCGAGTCGATCTGGGTTCGAGAATGACCACTGGGATCGGTCGCGACGTCCGCCGCTGGTACTTGGCATATCCCTCATACGTCGAGGTCAGCCGTGGCCAGAGCTCAGCGCGCTCTTCGGCACTGGCAGTCCGGGCAAGCATGCGGCGCGTCTTTCCCTTCACGGTAATCCGCACCTCAGGATTGGCCCGCAGGTTGTAGTACCAAGCCGGGTTCCGGTCATCGCCTCCGAACGAGGCCACCAGCACCAATTTGTCCGCTTCGACGATTGGCACCGCCAGCATGGTCGAGCGCTCCCGGCCCGAACGACGCCCAGTCGTGACCAGCTCGGCAACCGGCATTCCGGCGAACGAGCCGAAGATCGCTCCATCGGATGCCTGGAAGATTGCCCGGTGGAGGGCAGTGCTCCACTTGTGGCCATAGTCTGTGAGCTTTTGTGCCAGGGACCGATCCGGCCGCGTGCGTGGGCTGGCACGCTCCACCGGACGGACGTTGGTATTGGATCTCATCATCGAAACCTCCTTCTTTGCGGCCCTCTAATCAAACGATATTCCGACATAGCACCAGTATTCCGCACCGTATTGCAGGCACAACATGAATATGTTTTGGATTTCTGGCACGATCTTTGGTTCTCTTGGGGTGAAGCATTGCACTCACCGACGACAGGAAAAGGCACGTGATAACAACGACACTGCTGAAAAACCGTGACGACGCACCGGATATCGCGACCTTTGAGACCACACCAGGCTTGCCGCCGATCGGCATCGTCCAAATCAGTGACAATTTCCCGCCCGGAGGTCCGGTCCCTGGATACGCCCACGCACACGACTTTCTGGTGATGGCCTACTTCGAACGAGGTGGTGGTTCGTTGGGGATCGCTGACCAGACGTGGCAAATCGAGGCCGGCGACGTCTGTATCGTTGCGCCCGGCGAAGTGATTCAGGTAAGCCACGATGCAGCAGAGATGGCCGGTATCGAAGGCTGGGCGATCTTCTTCCCACCCGAGGCTCTCGGTTCTGATACGCAAGGAGGTCTGCTCTCCTGGCGCACGCACCCACTACTTCTCCCATTTGTGCGAGGTACAGCCGGAGGCACCCACCGACTGAAGATCCCTGACGACGATCGCCGGCGCTGGTCCAGGTGCTTCGAGGATCTCGATCTCGAGTTACGCGAGCGCCGGGATGGATATCACGAAGCTGCCCTCGCACACCTGACGCTGATTCTGGTCGAGACAGGACGCTTGGCCGCCGATGTCGTCAACGATCTCAAGCTCCAGGGCGAGCCGCTGCTGGCGCAGGTCTTTGGCTTTATTGAGGAACACTATCAAGAGCCGATCTCGCTGAAAGATGTCGCCCGGGACGCGAATCTGACCACGGGACATCTCACGACCCTGGTGCGAAGGAAGACCGGCCGCACTGTCCAGCAATGGATCACCGAACGACGCATGGCAGAGGCCCGGCGGATGCTAGCCGGAACCAATACCCCCGTCGAAATCATTGCCACACAGTGCGGCTACAACAGCCCGAGCTACTTCGTCCGCGTTTTCAAACGCACCCACGGCACGACCCCGCTCGCCTGGCGCCGCGCAAGCCGGCATCAGATCTAGCAAACTACTCCCCGTCGAGACGACCGCCGGTGACGACCAGCACTGCCGTCTTGCCGCTGAGGTCGTCGTTCTTGGCCAGTTCCGTGAGAGCCGCCAGTGTCGCCGCCGAGGTGAATTCGGCCACGACCCCTGCCTCAGTCATGAGCTTCTGCTGGGCAGCGCTGATGGCGTCGTCTGAGACCGCGATCATCTGTCCATTGGCGGCACGAATCTCGTTGAGCAGGCGAAGGGCGTTGCGTGGATGCCGAACCGCAATCGAGGCGGCCTCGGTCTCGCCCGCGTCGCCGGCCCACTCTTTGCCATTGAAGCGATCAACGATTGGGGAGATAGCCGTCGTCTGAACGCCCACCAGATGCGGCATGCGCTCGGCCAGCCCCATCTCGTGGATCTCGCGGAAGCCCTTGCCGGTCGCACCTGAGGTGCAACCGTCTCCGGTCGGCACAAAGACGTAGTCCGGCACGTCCCAATCGAGCGCCTCGGCGATCTCGTAGGAGACCGTCTTCTTGCCTTCGACGAGGAACGGATTCAAGGCGCAGTTGCGGCTATACCAGCCGTTCTGTGCCCCCGCCTCTTCGGCTTCAGCGTAGGCGTCGTCGTAATTGCCCTTCGAGACGTGGATCGCCGAGCCGTAATGTTCGAGCCAGGCCAGCCGGGTTTTCGATGCGATAGCCGGGACGTAGGCGTGGCAGTTCAGCCCAGCATGAGCAGCGAAGCCAGCCAGCGAAATCGCGGCATTGCCGGCCGAGGCGCAGTAGACGTCCTTATGGCCCTGCTTCAAGGCCATCGTCATCGCCACCGCCGTCGCCCGGTCCTTCAGGCAGCGGGTCGGGTTGCGGGTCTCATCCTTGATGTAGAGCGCGCCGATGCCAAGCTCATTGGCAATTCGAGGCGCGGCAACCAGCGGCGTGCCGCCTGCCGGCAGCACCGGACCCGCCTCATCGACCGGCAGAACCGGCAACCAGCGGAAGACGTCGTTGCGGTCGCTCCAGGCACCGCCGTTGCGGATCGCGTCCGCCGCCTGCTCGTAGTCATAGAGCACATCGAGCACCGGTGGATCGCCTTCTGGCCCTGCTGGCGCATCAGCCTTGGTGTAGGCCGTCGGATCGAACGGAAGCTCAGCGCCATCGGTCAAACGGCGCAGACCTCGCTGAAACATGCATCTCTCCCTATTAGTAGGCAAGCTTGTGCAAGCCAGCCGCCAGCAGTTCAACCCCTGCTGCGGCATGTTCGGCGGACGTAAATTCCTCTGGCGTATGGCTGCGGCCATCCTTCGATTGCACGAAGAGCATTACCATCCGGCTCAAGCCCGCCATCCGGTTCGCATCGTGCACGGCTCCGCTATCCATCGCAATGTGCGGCAGACCCTGCTCGCTGGCGGCCCCAAGGAACAATTCAACCAACTTTGGATCGGATCTGCGCGGCGGCTGCTCGGCCCCGATCTGCCAGCTATAGTCGATCCCCCGCCGCTCGCAGACCTCCTTGATTAGCGCCTCGTGTCGGGCATAGAGCTTGTCGCGCTCTTCCGGGATAGGATGCCGCGCGTCAATCGTGAATTGCACGCGCTCTGGCACGATCGCAGGCCCGTTCGGCTCGACCACGATTCTGCCCGATGTCGTGACTGCCGGACGTCCCAACCGGTGCGCCGTGTCGATCGCCGACGAGATGATCTCGGCAGCGCAGGCCATCGGGTCGCGACGCAGGTCCATCGGCCGTGCGCCAGCGTGATCGGCGCGGCCGTGCAGATCGATGTGATAGTGCCGGATACCCGTGATTCCCGTTACCACCGCCACTGGAACGCCGGCCTCCTCCAGCAGCGGACCTTGCTCGATGTGCAGCTCGATGAAGATCTCGATATCATCACGCTTGGCCTCGCCGACGCGGTCCGGATCCAGCCCGACCGACCGCATCACGTCCCCGATTTGCTCACCGTCGTAGCTCACCACATCAATGAGGTCCTGCGGCTCGATCGCACCAGCGACGGCACGCGACCCCCAATGGTGCGTTGCAGGAAAGCGGCTCGACTCTTCCTCACAGAACGAAACCACCTCGATCGTCCTGCGCGGCTGGCCAAAGCGCTCCTTCAGCAGCTGGAGCGCCAGGACGCCTGAGATAACGCCCAGTGCGCCGTCGTATTGACCCCCGGGAAGCTGCGAATCGATGTGCGACCCGGTCACGATCACCGGCCCCGGCTCACTTCCCTCCAGCCGGCCCCAGACATTGCCGACGGCATCCCAGCGCGGAGAGAGACCGGCGTCGCTCAGCCAGCCTTCGACTTCACGCTGCGCCGCAAACCACTCGTCGGTGTAGACGGCGCGCCAGACGCCCGTTTCACCATATGCTCCGTGCCGCGCCAGCTTCTGGACGTAATCCGCCACGATCTCAGGTTCGATTTCAAATCGCTCCGCCATCGTCCTCATCCTCGCCAAATTCTTGCCACCGAGGTCACCACCAGCAATACCAGTAGAACCGTCGCATCTCCCCTATACTGAGTCAAGCCACCCGGCGTCGCTTCCCGATGCCGCTCTTGCCTCATTTGTGGAAGAGTTGAACTGGACCAGCAGAAATTGACGTCAGATCATAGGCACGAGGAGCCGGCCACCTTGGCAGACTCCCAACAGACCGAAGCCAGCACAGCAGTAGCGCGAGACGGCGCATCGACGTTTCAGGCACTCTTCTCGGCCAGCGCACTCAAGAAAATTGTCTACCTCATCGGTGGCCTGGTCGTCTTCATCTTCGCCTTGCAGATCACCAAGGAAGGCGCGGCCGACGCTGCTCCACTCATCAAAGACAGCTTCGATCTGGCCACGCCGATCAATACGCTCGGCTTCGGCTGGCTCTTTGCCTACGTGGTTATGTCCGGTTCACCTGTCGCCGCCGCCGGGCTCACCTTCCTCTCGACACATACGATCACCGACGTCCAGGCCTTCACGATGATCTCTGGCTCGCGGCTCGGCTCCAGTCTGATGGTGCTGCTGCTCGGCTTCATCTATGTCCTGCGCGGGGCCGAGCGCCGGGCTGGACTCTCGGTGGGTTTGCTGGCGATGGTCGTCACCGCCACGCTCCACATCCCGACACTCGTCCTTGGCTGGGTCGCGCTGGAGACAGGAATCACCAGCGGCTGGTCGATCCAGATCGCCTCGCTCGATATCATCGACCGCATATTCGCGCCCCTCGTCGACCCGATCGCTGATTTCCTGCCCGGGCTGGCGCTCTTCGGCGTCGGTGTCCTCGCCATCGTGGCCGGCTTCAGCCTGATCGACCGTGGCTTGCCCGAGATTAGCCTGGAGCGTGGTGGGTTCGAGGAAACACCCAGGTTGCTCTATCGTCCATCAGTCATGTTCGCACTGGGTGTTGCCCTGACGCTCGTCACGCTCTCCGTCTCCGTATCGCTTGGCATTCTGGTGCCATTATCGGCGCGCGGGCTGATCCGTCGAGAAAACCTGATCCCCTACATCATGGGCTGTAATATCTCGACCTTCATCGATACCCTGGTCGTCGCCTTGCTGCTCAAGAGCTCGGCCGGGGTGAGCGTCGTGCTGACACAGATCCTGTGCGTCTCGATCGTGGCCATTATCATCCTGGCCGCGTTCTTCCCGATCTACGAGAAAGTCGTCACTTTCAGCGTGGATTGGACGCTGGCGACGAATCGCAACATTGCAATGGTGATGGGAGTGCTTGTCGTGGTGCCGTTGATCATGGTGGTGGTGTAACAATGAAGATTCTGGTGGGAACCGATGGCTCACGATATTCGGAAGAGGCCGCCCGCTTCGGCGCACTGCTCGCACGGCATCTCGGTGCCGATCTCAGCCTGCTCGGGGTCGCAGAATCCGCTCGCGATGTCCGGCAACTGGAGCAGCAAGCACGCTCGCTCGGCCAGTCGCTCAAGGTCGGCGACGCCGATGCGACCGTCACCATCCGGCGCGGCAACCCTTTGCGTGAGATCCTCAAAGAGATCGAGGATCAGCAGATCGATTTGATCGTCATCGGCGCTCGCGGCCGTGCCCGGGTGCGACGGATGCTGCTTGGTGACACTGCCCACGAACTGGCAGAGAAATCTCCCATCCCGATGGTGATTGTCCGGCGGGCGTCCAGCACCATCGAGCGTATCCTGGTCTGCACCGCAGGCGGCGAACACGGGCGCACCGATACACGCTACGCCGCGAACATTGCCCAGGCAGCCGGCGCTTCGATGACGATCCTGCACGTCATGTCCCAGGTGCCGATTACCCGGCGCTCCTCAACCGAGCAGATCTCGCAACCCTACGACTGGCACCTAGAGCACCAGACTGCCGAGGGGAAGCACCTCGCCGAGCTCGTCTCCATCAGCGAAGAAGCCGGCGCGAGCGCGGAACCCAAGATTCGATGGGGGCTGGTCGTCGACGAGATTTTGGCCGAAGCGCGCGAAGGCAACTACGATCTGGTCGCCGTCGGTGCGCATCAGGGTGCAGGGTTCATGCGCTTCCTGCTCGACGACGTGACCGAAGAGATCATCGCGCGGCTGGACAGGCCCGTCTTGGTCGTGCGCTAGCCGGCAACCTCCCGGTAGCGCCCGAGCATCTCAAGGTGCTGCTCGACGGGCAATCCATCGCCCATCGTCACGACTGAGATGTGCGTCGCCCCGGCTTCACGCCATGCCTCAGTCCGCGCTGCCCATTCGCTCTCCGGCACCTGGACCAGCGAGATGCGTGCCTCGATGCCGATCTCGGACATATCGCGTCCTGCTGCTTCCGCCGCACGCTGGATCAATTCAATCTTGCGCTTGTATTCATCATTCGGCTCGCGCTCTCCCGGGAACCAGCCATCGGCAATCCGCCCAACACGATCCATCGTTGCATCGGCATATCCACCGATCCAGACCGGGATCGGCTGCCTGACCGGAAGCGGATTGATGCCCGCATGGTCGATCTGATGCCACTCGCCATCGAACGTGACTGATGGCTGCGTCCAGAGCTGACGCATGACGTCTATCTGCTCTTCCGAGCGCTTGCCACGATTGTGGAAGTCTTCGCCGAGCACGTCATACTCCAGCTTGTTCCAGCCAACGCCGATCCCCAGCCGCAACTTGCCGCCGCTCAGCCGGTCGATCGTCGCAGCTTGCTTGGCCACCAGCGCCGTCTGGCGTTGGGGCAGGATCAGTACCCCAGTGACCAGCTCCAGATTCGTGATGCCTGCCAGATAGCCAAAGAGCACCAGAATCTCGTGAAAATTGTCGGCTGCGTCGTACGAGCCCTTGACGTCCGTGGGGCCGCCTGGTTCAGCGAGCACTACATGGTCATAAGCCAGCAGATGCTCGTATCCCAGCTGCTCGGCTGTCGTTGCGAAGGCACGCACGCCCGTTTCATCAGGCCCGATTTCGACTTGTGGAAAGACAACGCCGATCTGCATCTCGTCTCCAAACTCTAGGTGATTCGACCTTCCAGCTAGAGGAACACCGCCATGCGGTCGATCTATTCCAGGCCCAGATCAGCCGCGCGCAACGACGCCGTAGGCTTGCGGCCGCCGCTCCACTCGCCGGAACCCCGCCGCCTGCAACCGCCGGATGACGCCGCTGGTGACCGATTTTCCTGCCTTGCTCTTGGGATCGCCGACGTAATGGTAGAGCCAGCCGCGCGGCTTCAGCACTCTCAGCAACTGCTGGTAGAACGTCTGAGCATAGAGATCGCCAGCCAGCCGCATGGCAGGTGGATCGTGGATGATGCGGTCGAATGCGTCTGACTCGAACGTCGCAATGACCCCGGCGATGTCTCCAAGGACGATCTCAATGTTCTCCATCTCGAAGAGCTCCCGCGACCACGGATTCTGCTCGGCGATCTCTATCGCGGCTGGGTCGATCTCGACCGTCACCACTTCGTCGGCCCGCTTGGCAGCCTCGATCGCCGTGTACCCTAATCCCAGGGCCGTATCGAGCACTCTGCCCCGAGGCCGCACCGCGCGAATCATCGATTTTGTGCTGGCTCGCGGGTCCGAGCCTTTGATCCGGTGCATCGTCAGCCCCGAGACCAGCGTCGTCGGTATCGTGCGCGTTGGCATCAATGTCCGCATCCAGTTGGTCGTCTGCGAGAAGACCTGAATCGCTCGCGGCCCAGCGGCGTCGACCACGAAGCACTTACTCTCTTCATTCGCGATCATCGCCACGTCGTCCCAGTCGATAGTCACACCGTTGGGGAAATTGACGCCATCCTCGCTCAACGCAACCTCGACCGTGCTACGCCCCAGATCGGGCGAGATCTCAGTCCTGTCTCGCTCCTGAGCCGCATCCAGCAGCTTCGAAGCCGCGTGATGCGAGAGCACGATGTGCTTGCCTGGCCCAATAGGCACGCTTTCCCAACTCCTCTCGAGATTGCTCCACCCGATAGGATACCCCGTGCGCTAGCATCAACTCTGCTGGGTTGGCACCATTCGGAAATCGAGGCCGCTATGAACAAGCCCACCACACTGCGTTCTCTCGCGAGTGCTATCGAGGCGCGCGAGATCGCCGCCCTCAGCATGATCGTTCGCTCTCTGATTGAGAATGGCGGACTGGCCGAGACGCTTCAGACCCTACCCAACAATCAGCTCCGCCAGCTCCTGACCGACCTCGGCGACGAACGGGCCGCCGAGATGCTTGGCGATCTGGAGCCTGAACAAGCCGCAGCCGTGCTCAATCGCGTGCGAATCCCCGAGCAGGCCGAGATCCTTGAGGTCATGTCGCCCGACGAGGCGACCGATATCTTGTCCGAGCTGCCCACCGATAACGCTGAGAATATCCTGATTCAGATGACGCCCGAATCGGCTCAGCAGTTGCGCGAGTTGCAGGCATATCCGCCAGAATCCGCCGGCGGCCGGATGACTCCCGCCTTCGTTGCGCTCGATCCCGACTTGCGTGCCGATGAAGCCGTCGTCGCGCTGCGGCATATCTCCGAACGAGCCGAGACGATTCACTACATCTATGTCACCGACGAGGACGACAAGCTGCTCGGCGTCCTGGCGCTCCGCAATCTGGTTCTGAGCCCGCCCGAAACGCGCGTCGGCCAGATTATGGAGAGCGATGTCGTCGTCGTGCCAGTCGATATGGATCAGGAGATCGCCGCCCGCCTGCTCGTTGCACACGATTACTTTGCGCTACCAGTCGTCGACGAAGATCGGCGGTTGCTCGGCATCATCACCAGCGATGACGTTGCCGATATCCTCGAAGCTGAAGCGACCGAAGACATCGAGCGCCTTGGTGGTTCCTCGCCACTCGAAACGCCCTATCTCGACGCCGAACCGCTCTTCCTGGTCCGCAAGCGACTCGGCTGGCTGCTGGTGCTCTTCGCTGGCGCGGCCTACACCACCACGGTGTTGCGGTTCTTTCAGGATGAGATCGAGGCCGTCGTCGCGCTCTCGTTCTTCATCCCCTTGCTCATCGGCACCGGCGGCAACACTGGCTCGCAGGTGGTCACGACGCTTGTCCGGGCCATGGCGGTCGAGAACGTTGGCCTGCACAACGTTGCCCGCATCGTCGACAAGGAGATGCGAGCCTCCGTTTTGATCGGCGTCGCCATGGCGCTGGTGATGTTGCTGCTCGCAGCAGTGCTGGATATGGGGAGCGATATCGCTATCGTCGTCGCCAGTTCGGTCTTCGCCATCGTTTGCTGGGCCAGTCTCATCGGCGCGACATTGCCGCTCATCCTCCGCCGCTTCAACATCGATCCTGCCGTCGTCTCGGCCCCGCTCATCACCACCATCGTCGACGGCACCGGCCTGACCATCTACTTCCTGATCGCCCGCGTCGTTCTCGACCTCTACTAGCCATGTGGGGTCGTGCTAGATTGACGCAGCTGTTATTTGTTGCCACGAACGATGGAGTGACCACCTCATGGCAAAGAGAGCCCTCAAGACCGAAGACCTCTTCTCAATCGACGTCATCACCAGTTCGCAGATTTCCCCCGACGGATCCAAAGTCGCCTACAGCATTAAGCACGCCCGCCCCGACAAGAACGACTACAGCTCGGCGATTTGGGTGCTGAATAGTGACGGCAGCGGCGACCCACGCCAGCTCACCGCAGGCGAGCATCGCGACACGTCGCCTCGCTGGTCTCCCGATGGGTTAACCCTGGCATTCCTCTCTGACCGCACAGGCGTCAATCAGATCTATGCGCTCGAGATCTCCGGTGGCGAACCACGGCAGATCACCGAACTTGAGCGCGGCGCCAGCAGCTTCGAATGGTCTCCAGGATGCGATGAGATCGTCTTCCTCTCCAGTGAAGGCAACGGCGTCGACGACGAAACGCGCAAGCAAGAGGGAGGCTTCATCCGCCACATCACCCGGCTTGACTACCGCTTCGACGTCGAGGGCTACCGCGATGGACGCTTCGAACATGTCTGGATCGTCAATGTCGAGAGCGGCAACGCACGCCAAATCACCGCGGGCGATTACAACGACCTGATGCCATCGTGGTCGCCGGATAGCCGCTCGATCGCCTTCGTCTCCAACCGCACAGGCCAGCAGAATCCCGGCTTCCACTCCCAGCTCCATATCGTGCCGGCCGATGCGACCGTCAGCGACAACAGCGACCAATCGACTGCGGTTGATGGTCCCTACCGCTCAGCCAGCGCCCCCACCTGGTCGCCCGATGGCAAGCGCATTGCCTTCATTGGTCGCCCAGACACCGCCAGAGCAGGTGAAAATAGCAACATCTTCATCGCCGATCTCAGTGGCGAACCTACGGTCAGCAATCTGACGCTCGACTGGGATCGCAGTCCCGGCATCTCCAACTACAGCGATACCTGGGGCTCGTCCGATCCCGAAACGCTGATCTGGTCGCCCGAAGGTGACGCAATCTACACCACCGCCAACGACCAGGCGCGTGTCAGCATCTTCCGCATCTCGACGGCCGATGGCTCGGCCGAGCGCATCGTCGACGGCGACCGCACGATCGGATTCGTCACGATCTCGTTCAAGCAGAACAAGATGGCTTTCGCCGCGGGAGATTTCACCAACCCTTGCGATCTCTACATCGCTGATCTCGATGGTAAGCATGAGACCCGCCTGACCGAGATCAACGCCGAAGTGCTCTCCGGTCTCGCCATTCAACAGCCCGAGCACCTACCCTTCGAGAGCTTCGACGGCCGCTTTACGGTCGATGCATGGCTCATCCGGCCGGTCGACTACGAAGAGGGCAAGCAGTACCCGCTCGTCCAGAACATCCACGGCGGGCCGCACTCTGTCTTCGGTCACGTCTTCTTCTTCGATATGCAGCTCTGGGCCAGCCAGGGCTGGAACGTGCTCTTCGTCAACCCGCGTGCAACGCAGGGCTATGGCAGCGAATTTGGTTCCGCCAATATCGCTGACTGGGGCGGTGCCGACGGCAAGGAGCAAGAGCAGGCACTCGATCTCGCCATCGAGCATGGTGGCGTTGATCCCGACCGCCTGGCCGTCACCGGTCTCAGCTACGGCGGGTTCATGACCAACTGGATCATCGGTCACTCCAAGCGTTACAAGGTTGCTGTCAGCGAGAACAGCATCTGCAACTTCTTCACCTTCTTCACCACCTCCGACATCGGCTGGTACTGGCTCGAATACGAGATGGAGAAGCCGTTCTGGGATAATGTCGACTGGTATACCCAGGCATCACCGCTGACCTATATCAAGGACATCGAGACGCCGACACTCTTCCTGCAGGCCGAGACAGACTATCGCTGCCCGATCGTCGAAGGTGAGCAGATCTACAACGCCATGCTCAACCGCGGTGTCCCGACCGAGATGGTCCGCTTCCCCGGCGAAAGCCACGCCATGCTCATATCCGGCACCCCCGAAACCCGTCTCCAGCGCCGCGAACACACCCTGCGCTGGTTCAACGAGTATCTATAGATCGCAAGCTGAGTCGAGCAGTCCAATCCACGGGCTGCTCGACTAGCCCTCGCCACTGGCTCTAACCTGCCAAATTCGCGCCTCGTGTATAGTGAAGCGCAACATTGCACCATCATGAAGTGACGAGAGCGCATGGCATCTACGCTCCTGGCAACCAAGCTACGGATACCACCGGCAGCCAATCATGTCGTTGCCCGCCCACGGCTTGTCGACGTCCTCGACGAAGCGGTACCCGCCCACAAGCTCACCGCCGTCTCAGCACCAGCCGGCTTCGGCAAGACGACGCTCGTTGCGCAGTGGGCACGGGCCAGCAAATTCCCCGTCATCTGGATCTCACTCAGCGAGGACGACAACGATCCGATTCAACTGTTGCGCTACATCCTGTCTGGCTGGGAGCGGATCGATCCCGCCATCGCCCAGACACCGCTGGCCATCTTGCTCGGATCGCTGATGCCCGATCGCGATGCTGTCCTCAACGCCTTCCTCAATCTCGCCAACGAACTGACGGACCATCTCGTGATCGTCCTCGACGACTATCACCTCATCCCCGAGCCGCTCGTTCACGAACTCCTCACCTATCTCCTCGACAACTTGCCGCCGCAACTCCACTTCGTGCTGACCAGTCGCGATCAGCCCCCACTTCCGATTGCCCGCTACCGTGCCCGGCGTGAGCTGTTTGAGATTCAGACGATAGATCTCGCCTTCAATCTCGACGAGTCCCGCGCATTCCTCGATCAGACACCCAGCATCACCCTGCCAGACGACGAAATCGCCTCACTACATCGCCAGCTCGAAGGCTGGGCCGCGGGCTTGCAGCTGGCCGCCATCACGCTCAGAGAGGGACGGGAGCGTGCCACGAAGCTCAGCATCACTGGCCGCCACCGCTATATCGCAGACTATCTGCGCGAGGACGTGCTCGCCAATCTGCCTGGTGACTTCAGGCAGTTCCTGCTCGAAACCTCGATCCTCGATCACCTCAACGCCGATCTCTGCGCGACCGTGACCGCACGGCGTGACTGTCAACAGATTTTGGAAGCGCTTGAGCAGCAGAATCTCTTCATCATCGCGCTCGATGACAATCGCGAGTGGTTCCGTATCCACCGCATCTTTGCAAGCTTCCTGCAACAGGAGCTCGGACAGCTGATGCCGGAAATCATTCCCCAGCTCCACCAGCGCGCTGCCTTGTGGTATCTCAACTACGATCTCGCCGAGCCAGCCTTCCGCCACGCGCTCCAGGCAGACAATCCAGCGGCGATGATCGAGCTGGGAGAGCGCTACTTCTTCGCAAAATTTCACCGTGGCGAGTTCCGCGATCTCTACCGCTGGCTCGATCAGATCCCGGAAGAGTGGCAGAGTGCACATCCGGTCTTTGGGCTGATCCGCGGCGGACTCCACTACGCAACCGGCGACCTCGAATCCTGCCGCGCCGTGGCCGACGAGCTGGAGAGCCGACTGACAGCGCTGCACGACCAACAGGTCGACGGTCAGCTGGCCAGAGTCACCGCCCTGCGCTGCTTCATCGCCTGCGCCATGGGCGACCTGACAGCTGCCCAGCAACTGGGCAATCAAGCCCTGGTCGGCCTCGATCCAGACGATGTCTCGTTTCGTGCCGATATCTACAACGCGCTCGGCGATACCTACCGCTCAAACAGCCTCTGGGAGGAATCGCGTGACTGCTACCTCAGACTGCTCGATATGCCGGAATCCCGCACCTTGCCGGTCATCGCGACCATAGCTCGCGGCGCGCTCGCCGATCTCGATATGCGTCGCGGCCATCTCCGGTCTGCGTGGCGCAACTGGGACCTGGCGCTGAATTCCATCGAAGATCGCGAGAATTGGGCCGAGATCCCGCTCCCCGTCTCGGGCTGGGCACACATCCGCATGGCCGAGATCCTGCTCGAATGGAACCGGCTGGACGAAGCCGCGCAGCACCTGGCTCAAGGCATCCAGCGCGCTGAACTCGGCGGCGACACCCGGGCGATCATTCAGGGTCATCTCGTGTGGGCAAGACTCGCACTCGACCGCGCCGAACTTGAAACGGCGACGGGCCACCTCGAAATCGTCCGCCCGCTCATTCAGCAATCACAAATGCCAGACTGGAAATCCAACCTCGATATTTGCCAGGTCGAGCTCTGGATCGCGCAGAACAAGCTCAACTCCGCAGTCGAGTGGTCCGCTGCAATCTCCGACCGCGAGGCAGCCACGCCGCGTGAGCGTCTCGCACTTGCCCGCGTGCTCATCGCGAACGGCGATGCGACGTCCCAGGCTCTCGAAATCCTCCGGCCGCTGGCGCAGACGGCCAAGGACGAAGGTCGCACTGCCGTTCACATCGAAGCCCTCGTACTCCAGGCTCTGGTGCATCAGCAGTCCGGCGCGGACGCCGATGCCCTGACGTCGATTGCGCTCGCGTTGCAACTCGCTGAGCCGGAAGGATTTCTACGTACCTTCGTGAAGTTTGGGCTCCCGATGGGGCGCCTGCTCCAGGAGGCCAAAGCCCGCAACATCATGCCGGAATATGTCTCGGCGCTGATCGAATGCTTCCCGACTACTTCCCCAGGCACTCCATCTGCGGAGCCGGGCCTACCAGAACCCCTCACCCAGCGCGAGCTAGAGATCTTGGAGCTGATCGCATTCGGTCTCACCAACCTCGAGATCGGTGAACGGCTCTACATCTCTGCCCAGACCGTCAAGACGCACACCAGCAATATCTATAGCAAGCTTGCCGTCCACAGTCGCACCGCCGCAGCGGCTCGCGCTCGCGATCTCAACCTCATCTAGTCCCGAGCTACGAATCTACCCCACCCATCTACCCCATTCGGGTCATGCCGTCTCCTGCCAGTCCCCCTAGGCTGGGGAGTGTCGATGCAAACACACCACTATCGAGAGGACAGGAAGATGTCGACGATCATTCACGGACAGAAGGATTGGGACCGGCTCGCGACCGCCTACGCCGAACACCTCACCGACCACAACATGTCGCTCGCTGAAGAGGCCTTGAGCCGCCTGGATCTTGGGCCAGAATCGCGCCTCCTCGATATCGCTTCTGGCAGCGGCGCTGTCAGCATCCCGGCCGCTCGTGCCGGTGCAGATGTCACCGCAGTGGATCTCTCCCCCGCGATGATCGAGCAGCTCCTGCGCCGCGCTCGAGCCGAAGGTCTCTCGAACATCCAGGGCGAGGACATGGACGGTCAGGCACTAGAGCTTGAGGACGATACGTTCGATGTTGCTGCCTCACAATTCGGGGTCATGCTCTTTCCGGATCTCCAGCGGGGACTGTCCGAGATGGTGCGCGTCACCAAACCGGGCGGCAAGGTGCTCGTCGTCGCCTTCGGTCCGTTCCCAGAGGTCGAATTCGTCAGCTTTTTCCTCCAGGGCGTCCGGTCCGCCAATCCCGACGCGCCCGGGCCGCCGCCAAACCAGCCTCTTCCGCCCTTCCGGCTGGCCGATCCCTCACGCATGCGGCGCGAGATGGTCACTGCCGGTCTGAGCGATGTCCACATCGATACCATCAATCATCACGTCCCGTTCAAGTCCGCCCGTGATCTCTGGGAGACCACTTCTGTCAGCAATCCCATCGGCGCAGGCGCGGCCGCCGGGCTCACCGATCAGCAAGTTCAGATCGGCTTGCAGACGATCGAGACGCTGCTGCAACGCCGCATGAGCAACGGCGTTGCGATGACGAACAACACGATCAATATCGGCATTGGAACAGCCTAACCAGTGAAGGAGCACCAGATGACAACGACACAGCCAGTCGTGGTGAAGCCAGACCTCAGTGACCCGCGATTCCAGGCGGCCATCGAAGCAGAGCGACAGCTATTCGAGTTCTGCGGCCTGACACCAACATTCCACCGCATCAACCTGCAGACCGTCGATGCATCGATTCGTGTCTTTGAGGTCGGCTCTGGCCCACCGCTCCTCATCATCCCCGGCGGCAACGGCGACGCCTATGAATACATCCGCTTGATGCAGCACCTGCCGGGCTGGAGGCTGATTGCCATCAACCGGCCCGGCGGGGGGTTCAGCGACGTCGTCGACCATCGCACCGTCGATATCCGCCAGCTTGCGGTCGACACGATCACATCCGTGCTGGACGCCTTCAATCTGGAACGTGCCCCGGTCATTGCCAATTCGATGGGTGGGCTCTGGACCCTCTGGACCGCCATCGACCGGCCGGATCGTATCTCAGCGATGGTGCAGGTCGGCTGTCCAGCGCTCATCCTCGGCACCAGCGCGCCCGAGCCAATGCGCCGCCAGTCAATTCCCAACAACGACGACCAACCCACCAGCATCAACGCGCAACCAGCCAGCAATCAGGACGTGCGCGAGGGCTTCAGCATGACCGGCACCTCGCGAGAGGTCCGGCAAGCCTGGCCCGACGAATTCATCGACGCATCCCGCCTGATCGCGAACGTCCCGACCCGAAAGCTCAACTGGGCCTCCCTGATGCAATCCGTCCTCACCTTGCAAGGCGCACACCCGCGCTACCGGCTCGACGAGGACGAGCTGCGCACCGTCAGCCAGCCAACCTGCTTCATCTGGGGCGACAACGACACTTTCGGCGGACTCGATGTCGCTCGCCGGGCCGCCGACATCATCCCCAATGCTGAGCTGAAGACCGTCCAGGCCGGCCACATGGTCCACTGCGACGACCCCCAACGCTGCGCCACGCTCGCCGATGCATTCTTGAAAGCATCACCCTGAGCCCAGCCGAACGAACGCCCGAACGGAGTGACACCGCCTGCCATCATCTGTACCTGGATGACCATATCCAATGTCATCCAGAGCGAAGCGCAGCGGAGTCGAAGGATCTCTCACCTGGGCTTACAGCCACAACCAACGCTGGCATCATTTCACGATCTTCCGGAGAGATCCTTCGACAGGCTCAGGATGACAGGGGGCGTGGT
>CAYNTE010000044.1:16386-20867 GCA_964399615.1 uncultured Thermomicrobiales bacterium | reverse complement strand
CGCTACGACGAGAACGAGGCGACTGGCGGCGGCAAGCTGAACCTCTACACGGCGAGTCTTGACGGGTCCAATCTCGTCAATCTCAGCCAGGGTATCGAGGCAAAGTACCTCGAAGGGATCTGGTCGCCGGATGGCAGTCAGGTGCTGATCACCGCTCAGACTGGTGATTTCTGCTGTGGCAATCTCTACATCGTCGATGCTAACGGAGAGAACCTGAAGCAGCTGACGTTCGATGGCCAAGACGCGCAGCCTTCGTGGTCGCCCGACGGCGAGTGGATCGCGTTCGAGCGGCATCTCGGCGAAGATTCGAGCCAGATCTTCGTCATTCGACCGGATGGTTCGGATGAGCATCAGATCACTGGTCAGCCGGTCCAGCGCATCCCGATGATCGAGCAAGCTCGTGATCCCGACTGGTCGCCGGATGGCAGTACGCTGGTGTTCCACGAGATTGCGACGTCGGTACCCCCTCCAGCAACATCGGCCATCTACACGATCAACCTAGATGGATCGGGGCTGACCTCGCTGGGCGAGATGATGGGTGTCGCCTCGCTCGACTGGTCACCGGCGGGAGACGAGATCCTCGTCCACGAAGGTCAGCACGGTGGTCGCGATCTGGACGGCGCTGCATTGTGGTTGTTCAGCCTCAGCCACGAGCCTGAGCAGTTGATCGGGAATGATTACCGGAGCTACCCCGCCAACGCTGCTTGGTCACCCGACGGCAGCACGATCGTCTTCGAGGGAGCTTCCGGCATCAGTCTGCTCGATCCAGAGACGGGTGAGACCACCCCGCTCACCCATACTGGCAGCTGGCCAGCATGGTCGCCGGACGGCCAGTACATCGCGTTTGACACGCGCGAGAGTGGCCTGATCGGCATTACCAGCCTCGATGGATCTGAGCAGTGGGTGGTCCACATCGATGGAGCCTTCGGCGCGCCGGGCTGGCGGCCGTGAGGCGGGAGCGCGTCCTGGCTCAATGGCGAGGACGCGCTCATGATTTTTCCTAACTTAGCCTGCTAGTTCGCGTGCAGCGGTGACGATGTGGCTGGCGCTGATGCCCGCCAGGTCGAGTTGTTCGGCGCCGGTGGCGGACGTTGGCATCTCACGCGGGGCGAGGTGCTTGACCTGCACGTTCTCGATTGGGCCGGACTCGGCCAGTGCTTCGAGGACGGCTGAGGCGAGCCCACCCTCGGGCCAGTGATCCTCGACGACCAGCAAGCGGTTGCCGGTGGCGTCGAGCGCGGCGCGCACGGTGTCGACGTCGACGGGCTTGACGGAGTAGAGGTCGATCACTCGCACGTTGATGCCGTTGCTCTGTAGATCGTCAGCGGCCTTGATCGCCTCATGCAGTGTGACGCCCCCCGCGATGATGGTCACCTGATCGTTGTCCGACTCACGCACGACCTTGCTCCCCCCGATCTGGAACTCCTCGTCAGCGGTGTAGATCGGTGGGTATGCGCCGCGTGTGGTGCGAATGTAGCTGATGCCGGGTTGATCGGCCATCAGCGCGACGAGCTTGGCGGTCTGGTTGGGGTCGGATGGGTAGAGGACGGTGCTGCCGTGGACGGCGCGCATCATGGCCAGATCCTCGAGCGCCATCTGCGACGGTCCATCTTCACCAATCGAGACGCCGGCGTGCGAGCCAGCCAGCCGGAGATCACCTCGCGAGACGGCGGCCATGCGGATGAAGTCGTAGGCGCGGCTCATGAACGCGCCGAAGGTGGCGGCGAAGCTGGTGTAGCCGCAGACCGAGAGACCCAGCGCACCGGCGACCATCTGCTGCTCGGCGATATACATCTCGAAGAAGCGGTCCTCATGCGCCTTGGAGAAGACCTCGGTGTAGGTGGAGTTGCCGACCTCGCCGTCGAGCGCGACGACATCCTGATAGGCATCGCCGAGTGCGCGCAGGGCATCACCATAGGCGCGCCGGGTGGCGACCTGGTCGTCCGGGCCATACATCGGCAGGCTCAGCTTGCCGCGCGAGCGGTCGTTGGCCGGGTTGGCGGAGATCGGCTCGTGGACCTCGACGCGGGCGTCCTTGATCATGCCGAGCTCTTCGTAGGCCTTGGCTGCCTGCTCGCCATCGAGCGGCTTGCCGTGGAATCCGTTCTCGTTCTCGATGAACGAGACACCCTTGCCCTTGACGGTCTTGGCGACGATAACGGTGGGCTTGCCCTCGGTGGCGAGCGCTTCTTCATAGGCAGCGTTGACTTCATCGAGGTCGTGGCCGTCGATGATAATGGCGTGCCAGCCGAAGGCACGGGCACGCTCGGCATAGAGCTCGCCATCCCAGCCGTGGGCGGTTGGTCCACGCTGGCCCAGGCGGTTCATATCGAGGATCGCGATCAGGTTGTCGAGCTCGTAGTAGCTGGCGTGGTCGAAGGCTTCCCAGATCGAGCCTTCGGCAACTTCGCTATCACCGCAGAGCACCCAGACGCGATAGGGGATCTTGTCGAGATACTTGCCGGCAAGCGCGACGCCGACGCCGATTGGGAGCCCCTGGCCGAGCGACCCGGTGGCGACATCGACCCAGGGCAGGCGCGGGGTTGGGTGACCTTCGAAGAGGCTGCCGGCCTGGCGGTAGGTCATCATCTCCTCATCGGTGATCGCGCCGGCTGCCTTGTACATTGAATAGAGCAGCGTCGAGGCGTGGCCCTTGGAGAAGATGAGGTGATCATTGCCGGGGTTGTCCGGATTATCGAAGTCATAGCGCAGATAGTTGGCCAGCAGCACCGCCATCAGCTCGGCGGCCGACATGGCTGAGGTCGGGTGGCCGGACTTGGCTTTGGTGCTGGTGCGGATGGCATCGACCCGAAATTGCCGGGCGACGTCGGCCAGGTTGTCTGTGACAACGGTCATAGTGCATTTCCCTCTCTGTGTCTATTGATTCTCGTAGATGTGACAAGCGTCCCAGTTGTGTTGCCCATCATCATATTGCATTTTGCCCCGCGAGATCGCCAAATTGCCCTAATTAGCGCGCATCAGATAGACCATGCCACCGATAGCGGCGGCCGCGACACCGACGGCGGCGACCAGGCCCTGGTGGGTGGTCAGCTGGAGTTGTGGGCTGAAATTGGTGGAGCGGTCGTCGAAGACGCCATGCGCGCCGTATGGCCCGGGAACTGATTCGAAGAGGTTGTCCTTTCTGTCCGGCTCGATTGGCTCGTCGGTCTGCTGCGACGCGTAGCCGGTGAGCGCGAGATAGCGATCGACGAGGCTGGGAGCGATGGTGTTGACGAATTTCGTGAGCGAGGTGGGCATGCCGACGTTCAGCTCTCGGCGGCGATGCTCGGCCGCCCAAATGATCGCTCTTGCCGCCACTTCCGGCTGATAGATCGGCGGCACAGGCTGGGGCTTGTTTTCGAAATTGGTGCGAACCCAGCTGAACTGCGGTGTGTTGAGCGCTGGCATCTGGACCATGGTGATGTGGATGTCGAGCTGGTCATGGAAGATCTCGGTGCGCACCGACTCGGTGAACCCCTGGATGGCGTGCTTGGCGCCGCAATAGGCGGATTGGAGCGGGATGCCGCGGTAGGCCAGCGCGGATCCCACCTGGACGATGACGCCGCTGTTGCGGGGCTTCATGCGTTTGAGCGCCGAGCGAGTGCCGTTGACGGCGCCCAGGTAGGTGACCTCGGTGACGCGCTTGAACTCTTCCGGCGTAACGTCGGTGAAGGGTTTGAAGACCGAAACCATGGCGTTGTTGACCCAGATATCAATCGGACCGAGCTCGTCCTCAATACGCTGGGCGGCAGCCTCGACCTGATCGGGATCGGAGACATCGGTGGGGATGGCAACTGCGCGGCCTCCCTCAGCCTCGATCTCCTTCTGCGCTTCTTGCAAGCGGCCCTGATCGCGTGAGAGCAGGCCGACCCAATCCCCGCGACGTCCGAATTCGCGTGCGGTGGCTCGCCCGACGCCCGCCGAAGCGCCCGTGACGACGACGATGCGAGGGGAGTGTGAAGTTGACATGAGGTGATCCTTTCTCTGATCTTGCTCGTGCATTATGAATTTGCAAATGCGGTGCTGTGGCGTTGCCGGCCAGCGCCAATCGCTGCCCAACCTCCGCCGTAGATACCGTTGATGTGGCCGCTGATCAGGGTCATTATCAGAACAAGGATGGCGACGAGGAGGGTATTGATGATGGCGCCGGTGGGAAATCCGAGTATCCAGGGACCGATGGCCATCCAGATGACGACCGGTAGTGTGGCCCAGCGGCAGATGCGGACATGTTCCCAGGCAGCAATGCCGCCGATGGTGATGAGGATCGGACCAACGATCCAGTTGCTATGGCTTGCAGGCGAGTCGTAGTTGAAGATCGTCGGGCTGGCCATGATCCAGAGTCCGGCGGCGACGATGATGAGCTGGGCGATGATGCCGCCCCAGGCAGGTTCAGACGGTTCGCCTGCTGGCGCCGGGGCTGGCTCTTCTGGCTCCGCGCGACCCCAGAAGACATCCCAGACGTTATCGCCCTGATCGTGGAC
>CAYNTE010000044.1:2846-16286 GCA_964399615.1 uncultured Thermomicrobiales bacterium | reverse complement strand
TCGGCGAGATAGCCCAGCGCGCCGAGTGAGGCATCTGGCACGGGTAGGAGGGTGGAGATGGATGAATTGAGAACCTTGTGGCTGCCATCGCCGAAGAATGGCTCCCAGACGCTGGAGATGATATCGAGTTGATAGAGCGTCAGGTAGCCAGCGATGGCGAAGCCGATCATGGCCAGGATGACGAGCGGGATGCGCTCGGACCATTCAGACGGGTTGGTGTTCCAGCCGGGTGGATTGGACACAGTGGCGGGCTCCTCTGGTTGCGTAATCTGCCACTTGTTACAAGATGAGCGATGGGTAAGGGTGATGGGCTGGCGGGCAGCAGAGGGATGACAATTATCGGGAAGTGCTTATAATAGGAACATAATTGAATGGACCTTCGGGGCAGGGTGAGGGAGCGCATGTCGCGCCCAATTCCCGACCGGCGGTGAAAGCCCGCGAGCAGAGCAATCTGCTGAACCGGTGTAATTCCGGTGCCGACGGTAGAGTCCGGATGGGAGAAGGCCAGCCTGGATATGCGTCGATTGCGGCGCTGTCTGGCTACACCGCTACTGGCTACCGTGCTGGTGGCGACCATCCACATCCATTGTGAGTCGAGATACCCCGAAGCGCCATACGGCGGCGGGGTTTTTTTGTTGTCCTGTCGTAAGGAGATTGCGGCGATGAGTACGTCGACGTCCAGCACCTGGACCGACGAGGATGTGCATTTCATGGGTCTGGCGATGGAGCAGGGGCGAAGCGCCCTTGGTCGTGTCGCACCAAACCCCGGCGTGGGGGCGATTGTGGTTCGGGATGGCAAGGTCGTCGGTAGCGGCGCAACGCAACCTCCCCCTGGACAGCACGGCGAGAAAGGCTCGCTGGCTGAGGCGGGAGAGCTGGCCAAAGGCGCGACGATGTACGCGACGCTGGAGCCGTGCTCGCACTACGGCCGTACTCCCCCGTGTACCGACGTGATCATCGCGGCCGGTATTGCCAGGGTCGTGGTCGGTGTTGTCGATCCCTATCCTGAGGTGAATGGTCGGGGCATTGCCCAGCTGCGTGAGGCGGGCATCACGGTCGATGTTGGTTGTCGGGCAGATGAGATTACCGATCAGATAGCGGGCTTCATCAGCCGTGTGATGCAGGGCAGACCACGCACGATCTTGAAATACGCCATGACGCTGGACGGCCGCATCGCCACAGCCGCGGGGAACTCGCGCTGGATCAGCGGGCCGGAGTCGCGCCAATATGTGCACCAACTCCGCGACCGGTCCGATGCGATTCTGGTCGGTATCGGCACCGCACTGGCCGACGATCCCCAACTGACGACGCGCATCCCCGACGACCTGGCTGGCTACGGCGGGGTGCACCATCCGCTACGAGTGGTGCTCGATAGCCAGCTGCGTCTGCCGCCCAAGGCCACCATGCTAGCCGAAGAAACGCCGGGCCAGACGCTGATTTACACGCTGGCCGGTGCTCCGATTGAGCGGAAACTGTCGCTCGAAGCAGCTGGGGCTCAGGTTGTTCGCGTTGGTGGGACAGACGGCCGCGTTGCACTGACCGAGGTGATGACGGACCTGGCCGAGCGCGGCATCAATGATGTGCTGATTGAGGGCGGGGCATCGGTTTTTGGCGATTTCTTCGACCAAGGGCTGGCCGACGATCTGAAGGTCTTCATCGCACCAAAACTCGTCGGTGGTTGTGATGCTCCTGGGCCGGTCGGCGGACCTGGGGTGCAGGCGATGGCGGATGCCTGGCAGCTGGAGCGGGTGCGGATTTCTCAACTCGGCAGCGATCTGCTGGTCGAGGGACATGTCGTTCGGGACGGGGAAGTGGGCTGATGTTTAGCGGGATCGTTGAGGAGATCGGCACGGTTCGAGCCGTCCGCCAGGCGGTGGAGGGCCTTGAGCTGGAGATTGCCTGCCAGCAAGTGCTGGAGGGCACGATCCTCGGCGATTCGATCTCGGTGGAGGGGGTCTGTCTGACCGTCTCGCGTCTGCTGGATGACGGCTTTCTTGCGAATGTCCAGCCCGTGACGGCGCGACTCTCGACGCTGGGCAATATGCGACCCGGCAGCCGGGTGAATCTGGAGCGTGCGGTGGCGGCGGGTCAGCGGCTCGGCGGCCACTATGTCCAGGGGCACATTGATGGGCGTGGCGTGCTGCGTGGTGTACGTGGCGAGGGCGCGTCGATGATCATCGGCGTCAGCCTGCCCCCGGAACTGCTGCGCTACGTGGTCGAACGCGGCTTCATCGCCATTGATGGAGCGAGCCTGACGGTCATGTCGCTGGAGGGCGGGACAGTCGAGGTCTCGCTGGTCTATCACACGCAACAGCACCTGACCTTGCCGTCCAAACGACCCGGGGACGCTGTGAACATTGAAGTAGACGTCATTGCGAAATATGTCGAACGCCTGGTCGAGCCGCATAGCCAGGCTGGGGTGACGCTCGATGCGCTCAAGCGCGCGGGATTCGCCTAAACGGTCCGAGAGTACAGGGAGTAACCAAGCATGCCAATCATCACGATCCCAGAAGCAATCGAGGTGTTCCGTCGCGGTGAGTTCCTGATCATCGTCGACGACGAGGATCGGGAGAATGAAGGTGATCTCGCCATCCCCGCGGCGGCCGCGACACCGGAGAAGATCGCCTTCATGGCGCGCGAGGCAAGTGGCCTGATCTGCGTCTCGATGAGTGGCGAGGATCTGGACCGGCTGAACCTGCCGATGATGGTGCCGCGCACGGTGAATGGCACCCGCTTCGGCACGGCGTTCACCGTCTCGGTCGAGGCGCGCGAGGGCGTGACGACAGGTATCTCGGCCTTCGACCGCGCCCAGACGATCGCGGTTCTGACCGATCCCGAGGCGGAGCCAGGCGATCTGGTGCAGCCGGGGCACGTCTTCCCGCTGCGCTATCAGCCGGGCGGTGTGCTGGCGCGCGAGGGTCAGACTGAGGCATCGGTCGACATGGCGTTGCTGGCCGGCTACAGCCCGGCGGCGGTGATCTGCGAGATTATGGAAGACGACGGCACGATGGCACGGATGCCCTCGCTGGAGCGGTTTTCGCAGGAACACGGCATCCCGATCGTGACGATCGCCGACCTGATCGCCTACCGCCAGGAGCACGAACTGCCAGCCCACGCGGTGAAGACTGACAGTGCGGCGGTGGATCGCGTGCACGAGGTGCATCTACCGACCCGCTACGGCGATTTCCAGCTCTTCGCCTATCGCGAGCATGGCTCACACCTGGGGGCCGAACCGCACCTGGTGCTGGTGGCTGGCAATCCGTCAGGCGATGATCCCGTCCTAGTGCGGATGCACTCGGAGTGCCTGACCGGCGATGTCTTCGGCTCGGGGCGCTGTGATTGCGGCGAGCAGCTGGAGCGCGCACTGGAGCGGATCTCGGAGCGTGGAGCGGGGGCGCTGATCTACCTGCGTCAGGAGGGGCGGGGGATCGGGCTGTTGAACAAGCTGGCCGCCTACGGTCTGCAGGATCAGGGGCTCGACACGGTCGAGGCAAATCATCAGCTCGGCTTCCCAGCCGATGCGCGTGATTATGGCGTGGCGGCCGAGATCCTGCGTGATCTTGGCATCTCACGGGTCGAGTTGCTGACGAACAATATGGCGAAGGTTCAGGGACTGGAGCAGCACGGCATCAAGGTGACTGGCCGGGTGCCGTTGATGATTACCCCTGGGCCGGACAACCGGCGCTATCTGGAGACGAAGCAGCGCAAGCTGGGCCATCTGCTCGATATTGCATCGGGCTAGAGGTGGATTGCGGACGATTATCGAGCGTGTACGTCGAGAGGGAACGGGAATGCGAACCATCGAAGGTATGTTGACTGGCCGCGGATTGCGAATTGGCATCGTGGCGGGTCGTTTTAATGAGTTCATCTGTGGGAAATTGGTTGCCGGCGCACGCGACGCGCTGGTGCGCCATGAAGTGGCCGACGACGACATCGACGTGGCCTGGGTGCCCGGTTCGTTCGAGATCCCGCTGGTTGCCAAGAAGATGGCCAGCAGCGACAAGTACGACGCCGTGATTTGTCTCGGCGCGGTCATCCGTGGCGCGACGCCGCACTTTGACTACGTGGCGGCCGAAGCAGCCAAGGGCATCGCCGCCGTCGCCCTGCAGAGCGACAAACCCGTCATCTTCGGCGTCCTGACCACCGACACCATCGAGCAAGCCATCGAACGCGCCGGCACCAAAGCCGGCAACAAAGGCTTCGACGCCGCCGTCACCGCCATCGAGATGGCGAATCTGATGCGGGAGTTTGGGGGGTAACAAATCGTTATCCAATAATTAAGAATCCTATTCTGATCTTACAAGAGGGATCGCTCAACACGGGAGTTGAATTTCGACATTGACTGGAATGCAGTTATTGTGCTAGTCTAAGCACAATAGTTGAAGTCGCACTAGTGTGACCATCAATAGTATTAGGTTGCGCGAAGAAGAGTTCACGCCTGAATTTTGGGCTGAAGGCTCTTGAGGAAATGGTGCTAACAAGGTAGTTAGGGCGGTGACAGTATGAAAATAATTGTCGGTTTGTAAATAGTGTCAATGCTGGCCCCCGCTCTCATTTTCTCCCCAGTCCTCAACAAGCTGTGGCCGACGAGTTGTTAGAGAATGTTCCAAATACTGGCGGCTCAATCGGTGATCTACCAGGCCGACATGAGTTTGGAATTGCGGCTTCCGGATCAATGCTTGTCTGGGAGTCGAGGGAAGTTGTTGACGCCCCTGCTCAGCAAGATGCATCGGGTTTGGCCGATGAGTCTCTCGGCAGCTCAGACGTGTGGGGTATTAATCTAGCTACTATGAAGGTGTTAGAAGTGGCCCACGGGCCGGGAGATCAAGCTGCACCAGATATTTCAGGTCCTATTGTTGTCTGGCAAGATAGCAGTCATAGCTGCCCTACTTGTGAGTTGGATATCCTAGCGCGCAACATACAGACCGGCGATGAATTCCCCATTGCAACCGGACCCGCTGACCAAACTTCGCCCGCAATTAGCGGCGATATTGTGACGTGGATTGAGAATAGCGGACGAACGGTTAAGCTTCTTGGACTGAACTTGCTAGATAGCAACAGGTTTGAATTTGCAGCGGTTGATTCTGAAACGACAATCGGTCGGCCCGCAATAAGTAATCGGTTTGTAGTGTGGTCCGAGATCGGTCCGACAAAACCACATCAATTACTTGCATATAACTTGGAAACTCGGGTTACTTCGACGCTCACGGAGTTCGACACTCCTTGGATTGAGTATGACGTTGATGGTAGTCAAGTCACATGGACATCACCCCAATTGACCGTTACAGACATGAGTGCCTCGTCAACAGAAGTGCTTGCAAAAGGTCGAGCGGCAGGTCCAAGCATCTCAGACGGCACCGTAGTTTGGTCAGTAATTGGCGCAGATAATGGATCGGGCGCTGATGTTTATGGGGTGCGAATTAAGACAGGCTCGATAGGTCCTTTGGTTGCGACTGATGTTAGCGAACGAAACCCAGTGGTAGCAGATCATTATCTGGCTTGGCAGATCGAATCCAATGGAGAGACAAGTCTTAGGTTCGCGCCGCTTGAAAGCGCATTTGCATCTGGTGTTGAAGAAAACGACGACAGAGAATAGTGGCCAACTGGGTTTGAGCCCGTTAAATCACAGTTTGAACTGCAGTCGACCAACATATAAAGGGATTCATACCGCGAACGGAAGCAGCGTGGCTGGTAGCGAAGGCGGTCACGACACCGGCATGCCTTCACGTTCAAACGACAAATACACCAACGTCACCGCCATCGAAATGGCGAATCTGATGCGGAAGTTTGGGAATAACGCGCAGATTCGGGTGAGGCTTTGGGATCAGGCAATGTTGGCCTTCAACCTTAGCGATGAGGGTGTTCCCATATCGTCCTTATTATTGACTGGTATGGGCGGGCACAGCTATACTGCCCAGTGTTAGTGGTAATTAATGCTGCCGTACGGGGTTAAACGCTGACAGTGAAGAGGTATACAGGGACCTCTTCGGTGTTGTATGGGAGGAGTGCAGCGTGAGTCTACGGCGAGGTAGACCCGGCCGCCGTCTGTTTGGTGTTGTAACGATCCTGGCGATCGTTTCAATGCTGGCACTGACGGCTCAAGTCGGACTTCAAGATAGTGCAGCGCAAAATCGGGGGGCGACGCGGATCAGCTCAAGCAGCGATTCCGCGCTTTCGCGTGTACAACCGATGCTGCGTGAGATGGCCCAGGCATCACCGAACGCTGGGATTGCGGTGAATGCCTATGTCGCAGCGGGGACTGACCTCTCGGCGTATATGCCGGATGGTATCGCCCGCGCAAAGACGACGCCGAATGGCATGACGATCGTCAGTGGCACGATCAAGGGTCGCAATGTGTTGAAAGCGGCCGGTGTCCATGGTGTCGTGATGATGACGGCCATGCGCGGAGCGTTCGTGCCAGCCGACTATGAGGCTCGCGCGGATGGTTCGACGCAATTCGCACCCAGTGCGGCACTGCGAGCGCAGATGTCGCAGGTGATCCAGAGCACCGAGGGCTCGACGACGATGAATCTCGACCAGGCAAACGGCATTGTGCCCAATGACTGGGCGGATGTGGGCGATGCGGTCCACAAGTCGGCCGAGGCCTGGGCGATGGGTTACACCGGCGAGGGCGTCAAGGTGATGGTGAATGACTCGGGTGTCGACTTCGCGAACCCAGACCTCTATGGCACCTGGGCGACGGTCGATAATCCAAACTCGCCATACGCGGGCTGGCCGATGCAGTTCGATCAGTATTCGATGTACCTGATGGCCCGCGACGCGATCCTTGGTGAGACGAATATCGCTGATGGTGACGGCTACTACGCCGATACCAGCACGGTGATCACGACGGCTGACTCAAGCTATCAACCGCTCGATGCCGACGCGGCCAACAGCTATACGCTGACTGGTACGAGCATGAGCGGCAACTACCACATCGGCACGCATCCGGATAACTCGCTGCGCAGCTGGTACTTCGTTGCCACTGGCCAGGAGCAGGGTGAGGATGAGGACGGTCAGCGGCCAGCGGTGCTGGTGGTCGATGAGCACGAGGCCGGCGTCTACGACACGGTCTATGTGGACCTCGACTTTGATAATGATTTTTCTGATGAAGCGCCAGTAACGAAGGAGAGTCCTGTCTCCGGTCGTGACTGGTGGGGTGCCTACGATGCCGATTCGGAATCGTTCGCACCGGAACCCGACGGCTACTACGACATCACCGGTGGTCTGGTCTACTGGATTGCTGATGGTGTGAATCCGGTTCCTGCGATCGACTGGCTGTGGGGCATTGGTCTTGCGGGCAATGGTGTGCAGGACGAGGGCGAGGCCGATGCCGGTAATCTGGTGGCCTTCGCCGTGAATGACTTTGTGACCAGTCCGGCTGGTGACCACGGGACGCTGGTGGCCTCGGGCATTGCCGCACAGGGCGTGATCTCTTCCGAGGATTCGATTGGTGCAGCGATGGGCGATACGCCGAGTGGCGTTGTTCCATCCTATGCACCCGGCGATAGCGGCGTGGTGGTCGGTGCTGGGCAAGACGTGAAGATCGTCAGTGCTGGCGATTTCTATTCGCTCGGCACGCTCGACGCGTTCTGGCTGGCGGCGCTCGGGTATGACGGCGTCCCCGGTACGGCCGACGATATTCAGATCATTAATAACTCGTGGGGCGCGCTCAACGTCTACAACGATGGTTGGGATGAGCTATCGCGAGCGATCGATCAAGTGACGCGACTGCTCAACCCGACGTTGCTGGTGATGGTCTCGGCTGGGAACTCCGGACCAGGCTTTGGCACTGTTGGTCCTCCCGTTCCGCCGAATGGCATGATCGTCGGGGCTTCGACGGTCTATGGTTCGACGGGTTGGGACTCTGCCAGCTCAGCCGACCAGGTGACCTCGGGCGACATCGCGACGTTCTCCAGCCGCGGACCGAATGCAACAGGTGCCGATGGTGTGGATATCGTAGCCAGTGGCGCCTATGCCGCGGGCGATATCCCGGTGAACCTGGCGATGACCGGCGCGCAAGCCTGGACGACCTGGGGTGGCACGAGCCGCTCGGCACCGGTGACGGCTGGTAACGCAGCGCTGGTCTATCAGGCCTATCGTGCGACCTACGGCAGCTGGCCGAACTACGACATGGCCAAGATGCTGCTGAAGAGCGGCGCAACAGACTTGCACTACAACCCATTCCTGCAGGGCGCGGGCATGGTGAATGCCGCGGCATCGGTGGAAATGGCCACTGGCTCTGGCGGTATGTATGTCTGGCCGAACGAGTGGCGCGTTGGTGACTTCAACGGGGTTGAATATCCCGGCTTCGCGCATGTGATCCAGGCGGGTGGCTCGGACGAGCAGGTCTTCCAGATCAATAACCCGTCGAGTGAGGTCATGCCGGTGACGGTCAGCGATCAGTGGCTGCAGAAGACTGGTGAGTGGGAGACCGAGTGGACCTCCTCGCCGATCTCGGATGAGCCAATCACGATCGATGAAGATGGCCGCACCTCGATGGAGGACTGGAACACGCCGCACTACCTCTTCAATGTGACGGACAAGATACCTGAGGGAACCGACGTGGTTGTGCTGCGGATGAACTACCCATCCGAGCAATTCAACCCATCGGGTAGCTACAGCACCTCAGATGTGAATTTCTTCTACTTCCTCGGTTACGACTGGACGGATGTGGATGGAGACGGTCAGCTCTGGACCGACGCCGACGGCGACGGTGTGGTTGACCAGAATGAGATCGACAAGGGTGAATATGTCCGCACGGGCTATGCCAACCAGCGGGCAAACAACCACCAGGTTCCGGTGCAACGGCCGCTGGGGGAAACCCATGACGGATTGTTCATCGGCCTGCAGCACGGCCTGGCGCTCGCCGACGTGCCACAGACTTCGATGGTGATCGGCATGGACTTCTACAAGCGTGTCGATATGCCGTGGCTGTCGGTACAGGCTCCGGAGCAGCTGGTGCCTGCGCAGGCGTCGGGCTATGTGACCGTCAAGGCTGATGTGCCAGCTGACGCGGCGACGGGTATCTATGAAGCGTCGGTCATGGTGGATTATGGCTCTGGCAGCGCACTGGTGCCGGTCACGATCAACGTGGTTGGCAATCAGACGAATATCAATGCCGGGGCAACCGACGCTGACGCCGCAGGGTCGATGTCCTTCTATAACAACAACGAGATCGCTGGTGGACAAAACTGGGGCGATGCAGACTCCGGCGACTGGCGATTCTACTTCTCGAATATGCCGGATGAAGATGGTCCGCTCGGGCACCGTATGCCGGATGGCACCTACTTCTATCTGGCGGACGTCGACTGGGGTGGCGATACCTCCGACGTCGAGGTCTACACGTTCGGACCAGAAGCCAGTGCATACAGTGATCCTGAGGTCGAGGAGGCCGGCGTCATCGCTGAGCCTGAATACTTCGGGCCATACACGCTGGCGGTGACAGGTAGCGGCATTGATACGCTCGCTGGCAGCGGCATCTATCGGGTCGATACCAGTAGTGGCACGAGCCGCGAGGTGGTCGCTGCACCGTTCAGCGCCGGACTCAATGGCATCGGGATCCACAACACGAACTTCGATGGCGAGCAAGACACGGATCCCGTCTCGGTTCGCACAGGTATGCTGGCGGTCTCACAGAGCCCGATTACGACATCCGGCCCGGTCGGGGCAGATCGCTCGATGCCGATGACTGTGGTCTCGAGCATCCCGCTCTCTGGGCTGACGGTGCAGGGCTTCGGGCTGAGCAAGCCCGTGGCTGAGGCCGGTGTCGAGATTCAGCAGGATGATCCCAACGATCCGTCGACATCAAGCATCACGCGGGAGCTGACGCTTGAAAATGCGGGTTTGCTGGAAGTGAGCGCAGTCGGCGGCGACGATGATGATATCGATCTCTTCGTCCTGCGAGATATCAATGAGGACGGCGAGTTCGACTTCGATACCGAGGTCGTCGCAACCTCGACGACACCGACGGCTGATGAGCATGTCCGGATTGTCTTCCCGCAGGATGGCGATTATCTGATCGCTGTCCACGGCTGGGCGATTCCGGGTGGAACATCGACAGTGGATCTCTCGATCCTTGCGGTGCAGGGTGACGATATCCAGGCATCGGATGTGGTTGAAGGTGCACTGCCAGCCTTCCAGAACGAGGACTTCAATGTGAACCTCGACACGGAAGGGCTGGAGCCTGGCGAATACACCGGTCTGGTGACGCTTGGCCCGCCAGAGGGACCGAGCGCGGTGCTGGTCTTCGTGAACTACACCGTTCGATAAGTCAGTTAAGGGGGCGGTCGGCTTTGGGCCGGCCGCTCTCTGAAATGCAAGAACCCCCGTGGCAATTGTCACGGGGGTTCTGTTTTCGGTGCGGGATGAAGGTAGAGACGATCGGGAGCTAGATGCCCTGCTGCCGGCGCCATTCCTGGATCTGGGCAGCATGTTCGTCGTAATGCCCTCCGGCGTCACTGCCACCCCAGACTTCGGCGGCGAGTTCGGGATGTTTGGTCAGGGCATTGAGACGGCGCTCGTGGGCAGCTTCAAACTCTTTGCGTGCTTGATCGATCGACCAGCTGCTCCGTTCGGCGGCCGATTCGTCGTTGAGTGCTTGATACTCGACTGACCCGATAGGTGTGCCGGCGGCCTGGGCCTCAAGCGCTGCGACGCTCATGTCGTCCCAGAACGCGATGTGCCCGAGCAGATCCTTGGCCGACCACTCGCCACAAACGCCCGTCTCACTCATTCGGCTCTCTGGGATACCTTCAAACGCTTGCTGTAGGTTGCTCCAGCGGGTATCAATGCTCTGCTTGGTCTCATTTGCCGACATGTTCGTCCCTTTCGTTGGGGCGGGCAAGGGCATACATCACCCGATCCACCCCGGCTTTCTCGTCGGTGGAACGTTAGATATTCTGCTGCTGACGCCATTCTCGGATCTGGGCAGCATGTTCGTCGTAGTGTTCCCAGGTGTCCTTGTCCACGATTTCCGCGGCGTAGCCTGGGTGATCGGCACAGAGGGCGAGTAGGCGGGCGTGGGCATCCTCGAATTCCTGGCGGGCCTGGCTCAGCGACCAGCCCGCACGCTCGGCGGAGCTCTTGTCGTTGGCGGCTTGCCAATCGACCGGCTGGATCTCTGCACCGATGGAGCGCGCCTTGATCTGGTCTACCTCGAGATCATCCCAGAAGGCGATGTGTGCCAGCAGGTCTTTTGTCGACCATTCGCCACAAACGCCTGTTTCACTCATGCGGTCGTCTGGGATGCCTGCGAGGGCTTGCTGGAGGTTTTGCCAGCTGGTGTCGATATTCTGCCTGAGGTCAGTTGTCGGCATGCTCGTCCCTTTCGTTGACGGGCTTGGGTAGGCGTCCGTCGCCTAGCCCTTCTTGATCCATCGCACGCCGAGCGTTAGGCGCTGGCGTGCCCTTCGTGGCGCTCGCGGTAGCGCGCGATCTTTGCGCGGTTACCACAGGTCTCCATCGAGCACCATTTCCGGCTTTTATTGCGGCTGTTATCGATAAAGAACCAACTGCAGTCGTCGGCGGCGCACATGCGCAATCTGTCGATATCACCGTCGGTCAGAAAATCGACTGCAGACTGGATGACCGGCCAGAGCGGACGGTCGAGCGGACAGGCAGCTGATGTCCATTCCCAGTGAAAACGACGGCCAGATGAGACGAGCCTGCGATTGGTGAGCGCTTCGTTGAGCTGGGTCTGGATGCTGTAGATGTCGTCTTCGTCGGGGTAGCCGCCGCTGGCAAGCGCGCTCATGATGCGGAAGATCGTCTCGCGCACGGCCTTGGCCAGCGCGAGTGTTGCGGTGGCCTCGCGGGGGCGTCGAGCGGCGACCTCTGCCAGGTGCTCTAGCTCGGCATCGTGAATCAGGTGTGCTTGCTGACCGAATGCCAGCAAATCGGTGTACTGCGAGAAGTCATCGCGGGGCGTGGGGTCGGTCCAATCGTGGACGGTGTTGGTGAAATCGAGGGCGAGAAGGCCGGAATCGAGCTCGAAGCTCGGGGCAGTTGTGGTGGTTGCAATCGACATAAATACCTCCGAAGCCATCCTCTGCGGTGGATGGACGTCCTGTTACGTGTATTTGGATGGTAGCTGGTTACAGAAGCAATGTCAAGGCAGATTGTGACTAGCATACTACCAGATACTGGTTTACAGACGGGTCTAAATGTGCTACAATGTAACTCGTTAGGAATCGAACAATGGTGTTCGGAAGGGAATGTCACGATGTGGGACATGATCAGTGTTGCGAAGGAGCGACGCGCAGATTACTATCGCGAAGTTGAGCGAGCGCGACGCGTAAGTCTGACTCGGGAGCGAGTGACTCCCGGACGCGGACGGCGTGCGATCGGGCGGTTCTTGATCCGCACCGGTAGCGCGATTGGCGAGCCCGTCATCGACGACGTCTCGTAACCGGCGTTTCGCCTTCTTCCTCTCCACCCTCACCCCGGCCGGGTGCGCAACGAGCGCATCCGGTCTTTTGGTATCCCGCCCCTTCATCTGACCGTTACGACCACGGGTCGAGACTCCATTGCAGTCCGTGAATCTGTTCCAGAGAGTATCCAGTTCAGCACTTATGGATTATTACTGCACAGATACCTCTAACCTCATGGGCTTTGCGAATTTCGCAACTGAGGCATGCCCGATGGCGGTTTGCGCCATGAGGGAAGGAAGGAGACAACAATGGCTGAACAGACTATTCGCGAGATGATGGGTCCTCCGGAATACCTTGCACAGGCAGATGAAGAGATCGGGCAACTGATCGCTCAATTCGACGTCGAGGCGATCCGGTCGATGATCGTGGTCGATGGCAACGGGCCAGTCGGCGTGATTCGCCGTCGAGACGTGGAAGGCCTGGGCGAGGCCGATCTGAGACGCCCGGTGCGGGATTTCATGATGACTGTGCCAATCGTGAACGATACGATGAGCGTCCCTGAGGCGCGACAGGCAGTGAACGCAACAGACTACACTGCCGATCGCATCCCTGTGGTGAATGCCGAGGGGCTGCTGGTCGGCGAGCTGAGGCGCGAATCATTCATGCGCGAGGCATCGACATCAGTCGAAAAGAGCGCCAGAGTACAGGCTGGCAGCCGCGGCGACACCTATGCGCTTGAAGAAGGCATGGATGTGCGCGCTGTTGACGGCAAGAAGCTGGGCGAGATTGACGAGATCATGGTTCGCGAGGGGGCACTCTCGGGATTCACCGTTAAGCACGGGCTGCTGGGTCGCAAGCATAAGCGCCTTGGTGGCGATGTCGTCAAGGATGTCGATTCCGAAGCTGTGACGCTAGCGATCGGCGAGATGGAGTTCAAGCAACTCGTTGATGTCGAGGATATGCAAGCCGAGACTGTCTAACACCCGGCTGTGTGAGCGATAGAGATGCTCACACGTTCTCCCGTGCGGCTGGCTGGATGCCACGATCCAGCTGGCCGCGTTTTTTATGC
>CAYNTE010000044.1:0-2746 GCA_964399615.1 uncultured Thermomicrobiales bacterium | reverse complement strand
ACCGACACGGCAATCGATACCATCTGTCGGGCGGGGAATTTGCGGCCGAGCTTTAGGTGGTCCCAGCCCCCACCCATGAGATAGAGCTTGTTATTGATCACTTCGGCGGAATCGGCCAGGATCATCCACTCAATACGCATGTGCGCCCTCTCTGTCTGCATCCATCGCTCTCACAACGATACCCCGAGGCGAGAGCCGCTGCCGCACCGGGTCGTTCGTGCTACAGTATGCGGATATTTTCGTGTGTTTGATTGGTGCCTAATTAAGGGAGCAAAGAGATGAATATCACGGCTGGAAGCCACTTGCGGGTGGCAATCCCCTTCGACGCGGAGGGATTCAACGAAGTCTGGCGCAATTACACGGGCGCAGGTGGCTATTTCGTGGCCAACAACATCTATAGCCGGCTCGTCGTGCTGGATGTATTCGGCGCGGGAGATATCGGGCCAGATCTTGCCGAGCGCTGGGACATTCTCGATGGCGGATCGACCTACATCTTCTATCTGAACCCTAAGGCGCGCTGGGAGGATGGCACGCCACTCACCGCACATGATGTCGTCTACACCTATCGTGAGGTGCTGGAGCATGGCTACCACGGCCTCTCGTGGATCCAGGATATTCAGGAGATTCAGGCGCTGGACGATCACACTGTCGAGTGCAAGCTGAAGGAGCCAAACGCGGGCTTCCTGGCGCTGCTCGGCTCGTTCGTCTTCTCCCACATCGTCCCGAAGCACCTCTATGAGGGTACGAACTGGGATGAGAATCCGCACAACTGGGAGCCGGTCGGCAGTGGACCCTTCAAGTTCGAGCGCTGGGTCAAAGGCGAGCGCATCGAGCTGGTGGCGAATCCGGACTACTGGGGCGAGGGGCCCTATGTTGAGCGGCTGACCTATTATGTGATGCCTTCGGCGGAGGAGGCGCACCGGGCGCTGGAGCAGGGTGAGATCGACTTCTCGATCTTCGACATCCCCGCCTCGGCGACCGAGGAGTGGCGCGCGAAGCCGGGCATCGACGTGGTGGCGGAATCGGGCAACTCGATCGGTTTCCTCTCATTCAACTGGGCGCAGGAGCGATTCCAGGACCGGCGCGTGCGCGAAGCGATTGCGCGGGCGGTCGTGCGCAAGGAGATTGCCGATGCAATCTACCCTCCGATCCCGACACCCCGGCACTACTATCTGGAGAAGATCGATTGGGCATTCAACCCCGATGCTGTTGCGCCCGAATATGACCTTGATCAGGCGGCAGCGCTGCTGGATGAAGCTGGCTTTACGCCGGATGCTGATGGAGTGCGTATGCGGGTGCGGATCGCCAGCCGCGAGCTCTATGCCCACTACGGCGTCACGGCGCAGGTGCTAAAGGGTCAACTGGCGAAGCTTGGCATTGCGGTAGAGACCGAGGCACTCTCGCCGGTCGATTGGCAGGAGCGCATGCGGCAGGGTGGAGATTGGGACCTGATGTTGGAGGCCGGCGATATCGGCCCCGATCCGCAGCAGATGGCCAGCTTCCTGGCCTCCGATGGCCCACGCAACGCCTCCGGCTACGCCAACGCGACGGTGGATGAGTGCTTCCGGGCTGGCAAGGCTGCCACCGACCGGCAGGAGCGCGGCGAGCACTACAAGAAGTTGCAGGCTGCGCTCGCTGAAGACATCGCCCGTGTCCCTTTGCTGCAATACGGCGAATACCTGCCCTACAGCACGGCCTTCACGGGCTGGTCCTGGTCCGAAGGCGTCCGCGGCACCGTGCCATTCTGGTACCACGGCAAGGTGCGGACTGTTTAAGCCACGGCCCATCGCGAGTCTTTCGGCCATCCCGTCGCACCCAGCAGAGGTGCTACAGTACCCCGGAATCCACTATGAGATTTCTGAGGGGAGTATGTCGGGATGGCCGATCTGGCGGAGACCTATCGATTTATCGACGCGCAGGGCGAAGAGATGGTCGCTGATCTGCAGCGGCTGGTGCGGCAGCCTTCGGTCTCTTCCAGCGGCGAGGGGGTGCCGGAGTGTGCCGGGCTGCTGGTCGAGCTGATGACGGCGGCGGGGATCGAGGCGCGAGCGATCCCGACCGAGGGCAACCCGATCGTCTTTGGGGAGATGCGCTCGGCCAACCCCGATGCACCGACGCTGCTGCACTATTCGCACTACGACGTTCAGCCCGGTGATGCCGATGATCCGCGCTGGATTGCCCCACCGTTCGAGGCGCATCGTGAAGGTGACAGGATCACCGGTCGTGGCACGACGGACGCCAAGGGGAATGTGATGGCGTTCGTCTCGGCGGCCAAGGCGATGCAGGCTGCCGGTGGACCGCCGGTGCATCTCAAATTCATTTTCGATGGCGAGGAAGAGAGCAGCAGCCCGAGTCTGCCAGCGTTTGTCGAGGCGCATGGCGATCTGTTGCAAGCCGACGCGATGCTGGGCTTCGATGGTGGGTTTGAGGCGGGGGATCGTCCTCGCGTTTCGCTGGGCAACTCCGGCATGTTGACCTGTCACCTGCGGGCGCGGGGCGGCACTCAGGATCTGCACTCGGCGCGGGCGCGGTTAGTGCCGAATCCTGCCTGGAAGCTGGTTTGGGCGCTGGCTTCGATGAAGGGCCCCGATGGTCGGGTGCTGATCGATGGCTTCTACGACGATGTGCGACCGGTCTCGGCGGCCGAGCGTGCCATGCTGGAGGAAGCGGGCTTCGACGACGCCGCCCACAAGGCCGACCTGGGGGTCGATGAATTTCTCGGCGGTGTATCCGGGATCGATGCGCT
>CAYNTE010000043.1:0-20900 GCA_964399615.1 uncultured Thermomicrobiales bacterium | reverse complement strand
CTCATGATGTCTATCCGCCCTTCGTACAGGTCACCCAGCTAAATGGGCAGGTTTGATCGTAGTCATACAGTATTTACAGCCGTCTGCCGACGTTTGTGTTTCAACTTCGATACCATTTAGCCCCGTATACATTTGATTAGCCATTGCCCGTGAGGGTTGCGGGCTTGAGGGGCAGTCACGTCATTTGGATTGGATAACCAACCCAGAGATCTGGATTGCGCTCCTAACGTTGAGCGTGCTCGAGATTGTTCTGGGAATCGACAATATCGTATTTATCTCGGTGCTGACCGAGCGTCTGCATCCAAGTCAGCGCGAACGTGGACGCATCGTTGGCCTCTCGGCCGCGATGGTGATGCGGATTCTTCTGCTGTTCTCGATCTCCTGGATCATGCAGCTCCAGGACCCGCTATTCGATATCTATGGACATGAGTTCACTGGGCGAGATCTGATTCTGCTCGGAGGCGGCATGTTTTTGCTTTACAAAGCCACCTCTGAGATCCATGCCAAGCTCGAAGGTGAAGAAGACCATCGATCTGCAACCAAGCACGCTACGTTTGGAGCGGTTATGCTCCAGATCATGATGGTCGATATCGTGTTCTCACTGGATTCGGTCATCACGGCCGTCGGGATGACCGAGCATGTCCCAGTCATGGTTGCAGCGGTGATCATCTCGGTAGGTGTCATGATCATTGCATCCGGCTCGATTGCCCGATTCGTCAATACCCATCCGACAGTCAAGATCCTCGCTCTGGCCTTCCTGGTCATGATCGGGGCGATGCTGGTTGCCGAAGGATTTGGACAGCACATCTCGAAGGGCTATATCTATTTTGCGATGGCGTTCTCTGTCGGCGTCGAGCTTATCAACCTCCGACTTCGAGGCAAATCCGAACCCGTTCAACTTCATACGCCGTACGAGAAGGAAGGGCTTGCAGAGGCGGAACCCGCAGGGACGGCTGATAGTTGATCAACGAAGGTGAGCAGAGGTTGGGTCTTATAGCGAGACAGCGTGAGATTGTCGAATCGTCGATGGCTGAGACGGAGGTGCCTGGCGTAGCGGTAGCGATCGTGGCCGAGGGCTCGATTGTTGCAGAAGCGGGCTTCGGGTTCAGAAACGTCGAAAAGCGCCTGCCGGTGACTCCCGAATCCATCACGTCGGTCGCCTCGGTTACCAAGTCGTTCACCGGCATCGCGGCGATGCAGATGGTTGAGGCCGGGAAACTCTGGCTCGATGAACCTGCTGTCAGTTATCTGTCGGACTTTCGCGTGAAGGACCCTGAGGCCAGCCGGAAGATGACGACCCGGATGTTCCTGAGCCACAAGAGCGGCATGGGGCGGACTGGTCATCAACAAGCGATGTTCGATGAGGATATCGAGCGACCATATGCAAGCCGGCGTGATCTGGTGAGCCGTCTGGCGGAGGTGGAGCTGCAAACCGAGCCGAACGCGTCATTCTCCTACTGCAATGAAGGCTATGTCACTACAAGTGCCATCATCGAGTCGCTCTCGGGCACGAGCTTTGAAGAGCAGGTTGAGTCGCGCATCTTTGGGCCGCTGGGTATGCACGACAGTCGAATCCGGTTCCGGGACTGGCGCTCTGCAACCAACTCCATGATCAATTACACCAAGCGGGATGGAGAATTCACGCCCGCCTATCTGCCCTCAGACTACGAGGTCTATGCCGCAACTGGTGGTGTCTGTAGCACGGCGCACGATCTCGCGCTGTACGCCATTGCTACGATGGATTACCACAACAATTCCACGCTCTCGGCTGGCTCACTTGAGCAGATGCATTCGATCTCAAATCCATACGGTGACACGGGCTGGGGCTATGGCCTTGGTTGGGAAATTGCCTGGACTGCAGCGGGGAAGATCGTATCGCACAGCGGTGGGCAAAACGGCATCAGCACGCACTTGCTCACAGTTCCTGGCGAACGGCTCGGGGTTGTCGTGTTGACGAATTCCAGCGATGGTCAGCCGCGCCAGATCGCGAAATTGCTGGCGGAAGACATGCTGGGCCGTTCGTTGCTGCCATTGATGGGGCAGGATGCGATTCCGATAACGACAAAGTATCCGCCCCTTGGTGAAAGCGACATCTCAGCGCTTGTCGGAACGTATATTCACGTGGCCGGTGATGACCGGCATGTGCTTTCGATTAGTGCTGAAGATAACCACGCCACCTTGATCGATGATAAAGGTGACCCAGAAGCTCAGCCAGAGGTGAGATCGTTGGTGGCGGTTGGCCCTGCGCTGATGATGGCGTTCCTCGATGAAGGCGACCGCACCAGCCACCTGCTGGTACACCGGATCTTTGACCAACACGACAACGTGACCGCAGTCCTGGCAGGTGGGAACAAGTTCACCCGCGCGGACAGCGATCAATAGGTGGATTCCCGAAGCGTAGTCGGGCTCTTAGGAGCGCGACCGACGTGAAATGTGAAGTGACCCCGGTGGGACTCGAACCCACGACCCATGGATTAAAAGTCCACTGCTCTACCAACTGAGCTACGGGGCCATCAACAATTGTAGCATCGGGCATGCGGTGCTCTTTGTGGTCTGGGATGTGAGAGGGAGACAGGGTGGGGTGGAGACGGAGGGCTGCCGGCGTGGCAGTCTCAGCGCTCATCGCTGGAGCCGGTCGGCGTGCCGAGGCGCTCGATGATCGTGGCACGGTCGCGGCGGTAGCAGTCGGGGCATCGGTCATTGCTGGCACTTCCTGGCGTGGGGCTGCGCTGCTCGGACTCTTCTTCGTCAGTGGTAGTGCTCTCTCGAAGGTCAACAACTCCGGAGCATCAATTGGCAAATCTGGCCGCCGGGATGCCATGCAGGTCCTTGCAAACGGCGGTGTAGCCGGGATCGCCTCACTGCTGAGCGCAGCAACGAGCTGTCCTCGGTGGTCGGTAGCAATGGCTGGCTCACTGGCGACAGCGACGTCGGATACCTGGGCCACTGAGATTGGTTCGACGTCTCACGCATCCCCGCGGTTGCTCGTCTCCGGCAAGCGAGTTCCTATGGGATTATCCGGCGGCGTTACCGCACGCGGCACGGTCGGTGCGTTGCTGGGCGCTGGGGCGATCGGGCTGTTACACGCGGTGACGTTCAAGGACGTCCGGCCGGCCAGTGTGGCGGTCGCTGTTGCGGGCTTCGGTGGTTGTGTCTTCGATAGCTTGCTGGGCGAGCTGGTGCAGGAGCGTCGGTGGAGCCCCGCGAGCCAGCGCTGGGTCGAGCGGCCAGTCGACGGCGGACAGCCCACAATCCGGCAAGGCGGCGTGCCAGGCGTCACCAACGATGTCGTAAATCTCGCGGCAACGATCTTTGGAGCCGTCGTTGCCGTCGGGCTAGCTTGTTTGTTTACTTCCGGCGCTGACCAGGAACCCGCAGATCTGAAAGAGCGCTAACCGCTTCGAACGCCTGCTCGAAGTCGGCCACCAGGTCATCCCCGGTTTCGCAGCCGACCGAGACGCGCACCAGCGGTTCATCAAGGCTCGGCCAGACGAGGGTGAAGACATCCCCGAGACTGACCCCGTGATCACAGATCTCCAGCGCATTCGCCAGCTGGTTGCCAAAATCTGGGTCTGGCACTTCAAATGACAACATGCCGCCGTATCTGCCACCCATCAAATCACGCGCTATCTCGTGACCAGCGTGTGACTCCAGCCCCGCATAATTCACGCACGATACCTCTGGCTGGCGTTCCAGGAACTCGGCGAGCTTGAGCGCATTGTCACAGTGGCGCTCCATACGCATATCGAGCGTGCGGATGCCGCGCAAGATCAACCATGAATTAAACGGGCTGATGCATGAGCCGATCATCACGAGTGTGTCACGCACCGGTTTGATGAGTTCAGTTCGTCCGGAGATACAGCCAGCAATCGCGTCTCCGTGGCCGCAGAGATACTTGGTCGCGGAGTGCAGGCAGAGATCGACGCCGTGCTCTATCGGCCGGAAGAGATACGGCCCGGTGAAGGTATTATCAACGATCGTGATCAGATCGTGCTCGCGGGCGATTTTGACCAGCTCTGGCAGATTCGCAATCTGGATGTGGGGATTCGAGAGAAACTCGAAATAGAGCACCTTCGTGCTGGGCTGGATGGCCGCTCGCACCGCATCGAGATCGGTGATGTCAACCAGCGTTGCCTCAATGCCGTAGTCGGGTGCGCGCTCCGCGAGGAACATGTGCGCGTAGTGGTAGATCTCATTCGAGGCCACGACATGATCGCCCGCCTTGAGGTTCGCCATCAGTGCCGCCGAGATAACCGCCATGCCAGAGGCGCCGACCAGGCAATCTTCAGCACCCTCCAGCGCCGCGATCTTTACTTCCAGCCTCTCGGTCGTTGGATTGCCGCCACGCGTGTAGAAGGTGCCGCCCCGGTCGGCAGTCTCCTGCTTTTCTTCAAGCGTCTCGAAGGCAAAGGTCGATGTCTGGTAAATGGGCGTGTTGTGAGCATGCGTTACGGGATCTGGCCCTTCTCCAACGTGAATCGCACGGGTCGAGAAGCCCAGAGCCCTGCCATTGGTTTTCACGTTTCCCTCATTCCCACGAGATGATTACTGCACCATCAGTGTAGTCAGTGCCGGCAGGTTCGTGCTACTCGCCTTGAGCCAGGCGTCCCTCTAGTGCTGCCTGCATCATCACATCGACTGGTGCATCCTGGCCGGTCCAGATCTTGAAGCAAACAACACCCTGGTGTACCAGCATTGGGAGTCCGTCGATGGTGTCCCGGCCGGCGTCGCTCGCTGCCTTGAGAAATGGGGTGAAGCGGTAGGTGAGATCGTAGGCGATCGCATCCTGACCGGCCTTCTGCCAGAGATCAGGCGGGGTGATGGCTTCACCGTGCCAGCCAAGTGAGGTGGCATTCACAACCAGGTCGTACGCGCCGAACATGCCAAATGCCTGGTTCAGATCCGATGCTTCGAGCCGGTCATCCTCCAAATAATCGACCAGCTGTTCGGCTCGGGCCGGTGTGCGGTTGGCGATGGTGAGCGACTCTATTCCTGCATCAAGGAGACCGATCGCCACGGCTCGTGACGCTCCGCCTGCACCGAGAATGAGTGTTGAAGATTGCTCAAACGGGAAGCCGCGCTCGCGCAGTGGTGCCAAGAAGCCGGGAATGTCGGTGTTGTCACCGTGGAGCTTGCCATCGCGCATCGAAAGCGTGTTGACCGCCCCGGCTCGACGCGCAAGGTCGCTTAGCTCATCGACTGCTTCGACGAATGCCTCCTTGTGCGGGACTGTGACATTCGCGCCGAACCACTCGCCCGAGCGGATCGCTGCAATCCGGCTGGGGATCTCGCCGGATTTGGTTGGCCAAAGCAGGTAATCAACCGGGATGCCGAGTGCATCGAGCGCTGCCTGCTGCATAACGGGCGATAGTGAGTGATCGACTGGATCACCAATGATACCGATGCGCTTTCTCATGAATCCCGTTTCCTGTTACTGTTGGTATTCTTCGACGTTTCGTTGATGTTCTTCATACGTCGTGGCGAAGACGTGCGTGCCTTCGCCCGTGGCAACGAAGAACAGATAGTCAGTTTCGGCCGGTGCAAACGCGGCCTGGATCGACGCGAGACCCGGGTTACAGATCGGCCCGGGCGGGATACCAGGGTTGAGATAGGTGTTATACGAGCCAGCCGCATCGAGGTCAGAGCCATCGAGCACTGGCCACCAATCTCCAGATTGGCCAAGCTGGTACTGCACCGTGGGGTCGGCTTGGAGCGGCATACCTGCCTGGTAGCGATTGATGAAGACTGAAGCGATGATCGGTCGTTCTTCTGCAACCGATGCCTCACGCTCGACGATAGAGGCGAAGACGAGGGCCTGGTGGAACGTTAGGCCAAGCGACTCGGCAGATGCGCGCAGCTCTGGGGTGATCTTGGAAGTGAAGTTATCGAGCATCTTGGCGATGATGTCCTCGGCCGTGGCATCGTCGCGAAAGGTATAGGTGTCAGGGAAGAGATAGCCCTCGAGACCGGCGTCGCTGGGCCGGGTGTGAAGGATGGCGTACTCTTCGTTCCAGCGCGGCTCGTGCGTCGCCTTGAGGAATTGATCGATGGAGTCAATCAATCCCGCATCAAGGAGCGCTTCTGCATATTGCTCGACACGCCAACCTTCGAGGAACGTGATCGTCGTTTCGGCGTAAGAGACGGTCGATTCAGAGGTGATAGCCGAGACGATTTCGGCCGTCGACATCGCGGTATCCAGCTTGTGCGTGCCAGCCACAATTTCCTGGTCTTTGCCGCTGAACTGTATCCTCAGCTTGAAATAGGTTGTCGAGCGGATCAGTCCGGATGCCTCTAGGCGGTTGGCGATAGAATCTACCGATTCCTGCGACGAGATGACGAATTCAACGGGTTGACCGGTACCATTCTTCGGACTGTTGAGCTGCCGGTTGAGAATGAGCCCGATGATTCCGGTGGCGAGAAGCGCAACAACGACGATGGTTGCGATGATAATGGCTTGACGCTGACGGTGAGGCACGGACTCTCTCTCAGTTGGCGTCCCGAAGCGGATCTCCAGACAAGCGAGTCTAGCAAGTGACCCACCAGTGGAACAATCTTAATCTGACCCCCGGGATACCGGTAGTCGTCATCATCGGTCCTACGGCTGTAGGGAAGACTGAGCTGTCCCTCGAGCTCGCTGAGCAGTTTGATATCGAGATCATCAATGCCGACTCGCGCTACCTCTACCGTGGGCTGGACATCGGCACAGCCAAGCCGACACTGGCAGAGCGCAGCAAGGTTCCGCATCATCTGGTGGACATTCTCATTCCAGACGAGTCATATTCGCTGGCGGAATTTCTTGATTCAGCTTACGAGCTAGTTGAGCAGATCCATCAGCGGGGCCGGTTGCCTGTGTTAGTGGGCGGCACACCGCAATATATGAAGGCGTTCATGGAGGGCTGGCAGATGCCGAGAGTCGCGCCCGATCACGACTTTCGCGATCGTATGAAGTCACTTCCGGTAGAGGATGTATACCAGCGGGTGCTCGCCGTCGACCCGGAGTCGGCCGAGCGCATAGGGCCGAGTAATCCGCGCAGACTCATTCGCGCACTCGAAGTCTTCGAGAAGACCGGCCGCCCTATGTCGGAGCAGGCTGGAAAGTGCCCACCGCCGTATCAGCTTATCCGGGTCGGGCTGCGACGAGAGCGCACAGATCTGCACCAGCGAATCGAGGATCGAGCCCGCGTGATGTTTCAGTCGGGATTGCTCGATGAGGCGCGGGAACTCTTGCCATACGATGACGATCTGCCAGCGATGTCATCGATCAGCTACCCTGCCGCGCGTGCGGTGGTGCGGGGCGAGATCACGGTGGAAGAGGGCATCGAGCAGACGTGCTTCGCCAACAACCGCTACGTGCGTCATCAGGAGACCTGGTTCAGGAAGTTCAAGGATGTGACATGGTTTGACGCCAGCGACGAAGATTTGACGGCGCTCGTCGCCAGGCACATTCGTGAGCAGCTCTCGACGGGCGATTCGGTGTGATCGAGGCTGAGGCGAAGCAAGCGCTGGTAGCGTGGTTCAACGCTGAGGGGCGGGATCTACCCTGGCGCCGAGTGCGCGATCCGTACCGCATCCTCGTCTCGGAAGTCATGCTTCAACAGACACAAGTCGATCGCGTGATTCCTAAGTATCACGAGTTTCTGGCGCTGTTTCCAGATGCCAAAACGCTGGCTCAAGCCTCGGCGGGAGACGTGCTGCGCGCCTGGTCTGGATTGGGATACAACCGCCGGGCGCTGAATCTCCAGCGGGCATGTCAGGCAGTCGTCGAGCGGTTCGACGGTGAATTTCCCCACGATGTCGAGGAGCTGCTCTCGTTGCCAGGTGTTGGGCCATACACAGCCGGAGCGATTGCCTGTTTCGCATTCGAGCACGATGTAGGGTTTGTCGATACGAACATCCGGCGCGTATTGCACCGCATCTCGGCCGGCCCGGAGCTACCCGAACCTAAGCTGACCGAGCGTGAGCTTCGAGAGCTCGCATCACGATCGGTGCCGGAAGGGCAGGGATGGGTCTGGAACCAGGCGTTGATCGAACTGGGTGCGATCATCTGCCGGGCGCGCACCGTTGCATGCGAGATCTGCCCGGTCGGTGACTGGTGTGACTCGCGCTATGTCATCCGGCAAGCCATAGCTGCAACGCCACGAACGCGAACGCCAGGCCCGAGATTCGAGGATACAAGCCGCTACGTGCGTGGCCGCATTGTGGAGTTCCTGCGCGAGCACCCGGAGGGGTTGCAGTCTAACGAGCTGGCAGATCGCATTCGACCAGCTGAGCCGAACACGCATTGGATTCATCCCTACCTTGATGCGCTTGAGATCGAAGGATTGATCGAGCGGGTTGCTGGTGGAGTTCGCGAGGAGCTAGCGGGCTATGACGACCAGCAGCCGGCAGGAGAAGATTCTCGCTACCGGCTGCCGCAGTAACTCGATTGATGCTGGCGACTAGTCTTCCTGCTTGGTCAGCGCCGCCATCTTGAGTGGGAGTCCGAAGAGTGCAATGAAGCCCGCTGCGTCGGCGTGATCGTAATCCGCGCTCTGGCCGAATGTTGCGAAATCTTCGATGTAGAGCGAGTGCGGCGACTGGCGACCGGTCACAATGCAATTGCCTTTGTAGAGCTTCATGCGGACATCGCCGGTATTGCGCTTCTGTGTGACGTCGACAAAAGCGTCGATTGCCTCGCGCACCGGGGTGAACCAGAGGCCGTCGTAGATCAGTTCTGCATAGCGCTGAGCGACCACATCCTTGAAGTGCATCGTCTGGCGGTCGAGCGTGGCTGATTCCAGCTCCTTGTGAGCTGTCGAAAGGATCGTCGCTCCCGGTTGCTCGTAGACGCCACGGCTCTTCATACCGACGAGACGGTTCTCGAGCAGGTCAATGCGACCGATGCCGTGCTTGCCTCCTAGCTCGTTGAGCGTGGAGACCATTTCGACGGGGCCGAGTTCTTCACCGTTGAGCTTGGTCGGCCAGCCTTCTTCAAACGAGATCGTGATCTCTTCGGGCTGGTCAGGAGCATCTTCGGGCGAGACCGAGATGCCGAAGACATCGGCCGGAGGCTCTGCCCAAGGATCCTCAAGGATTCCGCCTTCATGCGAGTAGTGCCAGAGGTTGCGATCGCGACTGTAAATCGCGGCCTTGGTCGCCGTCACCGGGATCATGTGTTCGGCGGCGTACTCGATGGCGTCTTCGCGGGAGACGATGTCCCACTCACGCCACGGCGCGATGACTTCCATGTGTGGTGCGAGCGCCTGGTAGGTCAGTTCAAAGCGCACCTGATCGTTGCCCTTGCCGGTGCAACCGTGCGCCAGCGCGTCAGCGCCCTCTTGGACTGCGACTGCAACTTGATGTGCAGCGATCACAGGTCGGGCGAAGCTGGTGCCCATCAGGTACTTGCGTTCGTAGAGCGCACCAGATCGCAAGACTGGGTAGGCGTAATCCTGAATAAATTCGTGCTTGAGGTCTTCGACGATGAGCTTGGATGCGCCACTGCGAATGGCCTTCTCTTCAAGGCCATCGAGCTCCTCGTTCTGGCCCACGTCAGCAGCGAACGCAACGACGTCGCAATGATAATTCGTTTTGAGCCAGGGGATGATGATCGAGGTATCGAGACCACCTGAGTAGGCCAAGACGGCCTTGGAAACCTTGGGCTTGTCAGCCATGGAGTGAACCTTTCGTCAGTTCTGTCAACGCTTCAACGGTTGGATGGCACAAAGAGGGCCGCTAGTAGTCAGCGGCTTGGTCCACGGTTCCACCTGAATCGACCTGGGCGCAGATTGACGATTGGGTCCATGTTGGCTGGCACCGCCCCTTTCTAAACCGACTGACCGTACCATTCCAGTCGCGAGGCGTCAACGCTATGAGCCAGCCAGGGCTTCTGCCGCAGCTTTGACTGCCTCGGGATCGGTGCCACTGACATAGGTGACGGAGTCTTGACCACTGACCATCGTCATGAGCAGCTCGCCATTCCGGACCAACCCGTTGTCCTGGTCGAGACCCTGCAAGATGTCGGTCATCGCTGCCTGGTACTCGTTCAGCTCATCCGGCGAATCCCAAACTGTGCGCAGGACGGAGACTGCCGCGCCGTCTCCAGATTCATACACCTGATAGCGGCTTCCACCCCAGCCAGCGGCAGCACTGGTGGCGTCGTCCGCGCCCATCTCATCGAGCATGATTCGGATATCCCATTCGCCCAGAACGTTGCTATCCAGTAGCGTCCAGCTCTCACCGAGATTGGTGGAGATATCGGTCAGTTCGACCGTGACAGGAGGATCAGGATTGGGGCCCAGGTACTTCTCAGGATGCAGGATCTGCTCGGTGGAGAGGGGCGGCGAAGCGAATGCGGCATCGATGCGCTCATATCCGCCGTCGGCCTGTAGCGCCTCCACGAACGTCTGTCCCTCTTGATACGGGAAGAGCAATGAGTCCTGGATATACCGAGGGGCGTTGTCGAAGACGTCGAAGTCTTCATTGCCAGATTCACCGAACAGTTCCAGCAGCTCCATGGGGTCCAGATAGGTAAAGACGTAATTGTTCATCAGCAGCGTTGCGTCACCTTCGGTGAGCGCGGTGATCGCGAAGGACTGATCGTCATCTTCTGCGATCTCATCCATCGATTCCAGATCGAAGTGCTGGTCTTGCAGTGCGTGATCGATCTCATGCGCCAGTGTGACCTTGTCAGAGACCGTCATCTCGCCGTCCTGTGTCACGACCACCAGCTTATCGGTGGTGTAGTCGTAGTATCCGGCGATCTGCTCGCCCAGGAGGTCCAATTGGAGCTGATAGAGGTCGATCTCCCGATCCGGGATCAAGCCCAGCAACCAGCTCGCCAGCGCGTCGATACGGGCTTGTTCAGGTGTGTAGTCTTCACCGACGAGCTCGTCGACACGCGAATTCAACTCCTCGCGGTCAATAACCTCCGCATCGATATCTTCAAGCTTTGGAAGCTGCCGTAGCTCGGCAACCTGCTGCTCGATCTCTTCTAGATCAATTGGAAGTTCGTCGATCTCGTCATCGTCTTCGGCGGCTTCCGTGGCTGTAGGCGTTGGGTTTTCAGCGTGTTCTGTAGGTTCGTCGCCTTCAGCTGTCGGTGAGGCTTCTTCTGTTAGAGACGGAGTCGCTTCGCTCTGTGGCGATGCTGGAGTTGACGTAACGACGATTGGAGTAGGCGGACCATCCGCCCCGTCGAGATCGCACGCTGCCAGCATGGGTACGAGGATCAGAGCAGCAAGGAGGACGGCCATCGAGCGGAAGGCAAGGCGGGTGTCTTTGAGCATTGAGTTACCTTCGGCCGGTTTCGGGCCGTGCCTGGCGAGCGATCCGGACGCCATTTCGGATCAAATAGTTGATCATTGAGAGTCGAGTTTCCATTCCGATGCGGCCGAGCGACGGCAGCATGCTGACACCGTGATAGGCTGAGAACTCGACAATCCACTTGCGGAATTCAAGGTCACTCAATTGGCGGATCGACACTGGTGCTCTTTGGTCAGAACCTTCGATATCCACAAGGACGTAGATGTAATCGAGGTCCTCGTCGGTCATCGGTGGTTGTTGAGATTGGAATATACGGCGGTTCATTACAAATCCCTGAATTCCGATCTGCAGGTAAATCTCCCACAAGAACGATTAAGAGAGTACCCTAGCAGTTGAAATGATACCGTTCTGCGCTGCCAAAGAGTGAACAACGGAGGTCAAATCGAAGATGAGCTCTGCCGGGACAGCACCACAAGTCGATAGCCGATTACGATATCTGCAGCGTGATCTACGCACGCGCCGCGTGAAAATCATTGCAACGCTTGGTCCGGCTGTAGCTACTCGAGAGCGCCTGGCTGCGATCATCGATGCCGGTGTCAACGTCGCGCGGATCAATTGCGCCCACGGCTCGATAGAGGAGCGCGCACGATTCATCGAAGACGTACGCTCCGTTGCCGCAGAGCGCGGTCGCTATGTTCCGATTCTCCTCGATCTACGAGGATTGAAACTCAGGACAGGCCCGCTTGAAGGCGAAGACGCCGTGCCGCTCGCCCGGAGTTCACGTGTTAGGCTCTATCCCTCCCATGTCCCAACCACTAGAGAACAACTAGGCATCAACTACCCCCGATTGCTGGAAGTGCTACAGGTGGGTGAGCGCGTATTGCTGGCCGATGGCCTCATCGAACTCCTGGTCGAGGAGATCGGCGACGAATATGCCTGGTGCCGCGTCGGCCGAGGTGGACCGCTAGCGAGTGGCCAGGGCGCGACACTTCCGAACGTGCGCTTGCAAGATGCTGCGATTACCGAAGCTGACCGGCATGACATCGAGTTCGCGGCGAAACATAATGTCGAGTTCCTAGGGCTCTCGTTCATCTCCACCGACGAGGACATCCGTGAAGCGCGGCGGTTAACCGCCGACCTTGGCGTGCATCCCGGGATCGTTGCCAAGATCGAGCGGCCGTATGCGTTGAGCCGTATTGAGCCAATTGCTCGGGCCGCTGATGCGGTCATGGTGGCTCGCGGAGACCTCGGCGTGCAGTTGCCTCCGGAGCAGGTGCCACGGGCACAAAAGGAGATTGTCAGAGTCTGCAATCGACTCGGGACGCCGGTCATCACCGCCACGCAGATGCTCGAGTCAATGATCATGCAGCCTGTTCCAACGCGTGCCGAGACGAGCGATGTCGCCAATGCGGTCTACGACGGCACCGATGCGGTGATGCTCAGCGCCGAGACCGCGACTGGGCGCTTTCCGGTCGAGGCCGTCGAGATGATGTCCCGCGTCGTTATTGAAGTCGAGCGCGACGGACCGATCCGCGCGCCAGGCATTGTCGAGGCGGACCCGACGGAGAATGCCGAGAATGCTATTACTGCTGCCCTCGGCCGCGCAGCCCGGGCTATGGCAGACGCAACCCCAGTGCAGGCGATCGTCGTCTTTACGCTCAGCGGTTCGAGCGCACGACTTGTGGCACGCAATCGACCGCGGGCACCGATCATGGCAATCACGACTGATGAGTTTGTAGCGCGACAGCTCTCGCTCGTTTGGGGCGTGCGCTCGTTCGTGCTGCCGCTGGCCGACGACCTGGAAGTCCTGATAGCCAATGCGACGCGATTGTTGATTGATCGAGAGATGGTGCAGGTTGGTCGCGAGGCACTCTTTGTTGGGAGCATCCCGATCTTCAGAGTCTCGGGCCGAACTAATCTCCTGCACGTGCGTGCAATTGATGATCCAGCCGATGACGACTGACGACTATCAGCGGTTTGACGCATCGAAACCATCGATCAATGAGCAATTGGCTGATCATCACTGCTTCGGCTGTGGTGATCTGAATCCCATCGGTCTGCAGCTGCGGTTCCGGCGCTTGCCGGAGGGAGGCGTCTGGGCGCAGTTTGAAACGAACCGCAACCACGAAGGCTATCTCGGCATGCTGCACGGCGGCATCCTCTCGACAATGATGGACGAGGCCATGAGTTGGGCTGTGACGGACGCTGGGCTCATCGGGGTGACCGGCCGTATGAGCGTCGCGTTTCGACGCCCAGCACGTGTAGGCGCTCCGCTGATCGTGACGGGCAAGGTCGTCACCGAGCGACGCCGCGTGATCGAGGCTGCCGGTTCGGTAATTGACGAAGAGAGCGGCGACGTTATTGCTGAGGCTGAGGCGCGCTTTGTGCGGGTGAGCCCAGAACAGGCAGAGGCGTGGCAGTCCGCCTATGGCGCCCCAGATGATTCTTCATTCGGGCGAGCCGTGAGCCGCACGGTCGAGCGCTAGTAGCCCTTGTCCTTATCGACGATGCCTTCGAGAGGTTCGTCGTTCTGCAGATGGCCAAGATTGTTCAGAATGCGCTGGAAAAGCCGGTCGACACGATGCTGGCTCGCGCCGGCAATGTGCGGCGAGATCACGACATTGTTGATTGTCCAAAGCGGGTGGTCGTCGGGGAACGGCTCGATTGAGGTCACATCGAGACCAGCGCCGGCCAGATGTCCAGAGGTGAGTGCGTCTACGAGCGCATCTTCATCGATGATCCCGCCCCGCGTCACATTTACGACGTAGCCACCGGCGGGCATCGCCTGTAGTACATCGGAATCGACCATGTTGCGCGTCATTTGCGTGTATGGGCAGCAGACCACCAGAACGTCGGATTGACTGGCCATCTCCTGGATGCGATCGGGCGTTGTTAGCGCTTCAACGAGACCCTGACGATCGGTGACGTCGGGGTCGATGGCGATAGCACGCATGCCGAACGCCAGCGCCCGGCGGGCCACCTCGGTGCCTGTTCCTCCAAACCCGATGATGCCAATCGTTTTGCCTGTAAGCTCGCAGTTGTTGCGCCGCATTTCGAAGCGATTACGCCACTGCCGCTGGCGTGCTGCCCAGGCGACCGAACGGGTCAGGCTGAGGAGAAGGGCGAAGGCGTGGTCGGCGAGGTGCGGGCCGACGAGACCCTTCTCGCTCGTGAGGGTCACATCGCTCCCAACAAAGTCGGGGAAGAGCAGGTGGTCGACTCCAGACGACAGTGATTGCGCCCATTTGAGCCGTCCAGCTTGTTCGAACATCTCCGGATCGAAATCGCCGATCATGACATCCGCGTCGCGAATCTTCTCGAGCAACATCCCACGATCGTTGGTAATCCAGAGTTCTTCGACTCCGGCGCCGCGAAGCGCAGCCATCTGTTCATCGGTCACTTCCGGCCAGATGTGTTCCTTGGGAGCGATAAGTACCCGCACGTGCATCTCCAATCGCGATGGGCGACTCTAGCCCACATGCGAGAACCTGCGCAAGAGCCGGCTGATCGCCGACAAGGTTAGCGGGCTACCAGGTGGTAGCCCGCCTCCTCTCCCCACGGGGTGAAGATCATTGGTGTCGCTGGAGATCCAGCAGCGAGCCCTGCCTGAGTAGAGAGACTTCAAGCAGGGCTCGCGATGCTTTAGCCCTCGCGCGTCCAGTTCTGGACGTCGTAGAGCTCGGAGTCCCAGCGGGAGTGCACGATGCCGCCCAGCGTGTTCGAAGCAGCCGAGACATCCGCGCGAAGTACCAGCGGGATGTGCGCCACATTCGAGACACACAGGTCGTTCATCGTGACGAAGAGCTCGGCTTGCTTGGCCTCGTCGAGCTCGACTCGGGCCTGACTATAGGCCTCGTTGTATTCCTCGTTAACCCAGCGAGCCACGTTGGCACCGGACCAAGAGTTGGACTTCTGCGCAACGTCTTCTTCTGGGTTCACCGACGCAAGGTTCGCCATGTATTCGATGGGATACGGGCTACCAAGATTCGAGGTGTACATCTGAAGGTCAGCGTAGAAGTGAACAAGGTTGTCAGGGTTACCTGCATCTGCCGTGAAGAAGACCGAAGCATCGACCTGCTTGATCTCGACGGGCATGCCGACTTCCTCGAAGGCCTGCTTGACCAGCTCCTGCTCCTTCTCGCGAAGGGTGTTGATTGAGGTCTGGAAGAGGATGCCGATCTTTACGCCGTCTTTGGTCCGGACACCATCTTCGAGAACCCAGCCGCCCTCTTCAAGGGCCGCAGCTGCTTTCTCGGTGCTGAATTCGTAGGTGCCGTTATCCGAAGTCAGGCGATCCGGGGCAACCAGCCAGCGAATGGTTGGTGTACCGGCCGGACCGTAGAGCTGCTCGGCCATGGTATCGCGGTCGCAGAGGAGCGAGTAGGCCGTGAGCACGGCTTCGTCGTTCTGCCATGGATGTGGAGCGGAAGGCTCGGAGAACGCGCCGTCAACCTCGGTGCGCGGATCGGCGCGGTTGACGAGGATACGCTCCATGCCAACGCCCTCTGGTGTCAGCAACGTGCCGGCCTGGGCAGACTCGGAGAGTCCCAGGAGGACATCAGCCTCGACCTGGAGGTTCCATGAGTAGTCGACGTCACCAGTCTGCAGCGCAGCGCGCGCGGCACTGACGGCGTCGCCGCCGCCCTTCATCGATACGGTGTCGAAGTGGGGCTTGCCCTCTTCGTAGTAGTCCGGATTGAGTTCGTAGTTGACAACATCGCCAGGCTTGAATTCAACAAGCTTGTAGGGGCCGGTCCCGATTGGGTTCAAGTTGAATGGGGCTTCCGATGCCTGAGCTCCCATGTAGTCCTTCATGATGTGCTCGGGCACCATGCGAGTCAAGGCCCAGTTCATCCAGGCCGGATTCACTTCCTTGAACGTGACAGTGACCGTGTAATCGTCAACGATTTCGCAGCTTTCAATTGGAAGGAAAGCTGAGAGATTCACGGTGGTGTTACCCTCGGATGTGACCCACTCGTAGGTGAAATTGACATCCTCGGCGTTGAAGTCTTCGCCGTCGTGCCACTTCACACCTTCGCGGAGCTTGATTGTGACGGACTTGCCGTCCTCCGCCAGTCCGCCGTTCTCAAGAGTAGGAACTTCGGCTGCCAGGAGTGGCTGCAGCGAGCCATCGTCGAGTACGTCGAAGAGCGGTTGAAGAATCGGCCGGCTGGCGTCATCGTCCTTGGTGCCAGTTGAGAAGTGGGGGTTCAGGATTGTCGGAGCCTGCCACCAGAGGAGATTTAGCGCGCCGTGTCCACCGCGTTCGCCGCCAGCGGCAGCTTCCTCGGTCTCTGTTTCTTCGGCTGCTTCGGTCTCTTCGGCTTCCGTCTCTTCCTCCGTCGCGGCTTCAGTCTCATCAGCCGCTTCGGTCTCCTCAGCTTCCGTCTCTTCGTCAGTAGCGGCTTCGGTTTCCTCAGCCTCTTCTGTCATTTCCTCGGTAGCAGCGCCCTCAGCTTCGGTTGCGGTCTCGTCGCCGCCATCATCGTCATCGTCGTCATCGCCACCGCAGGCTGCCAGGAGCGATGCAATAACTGGAGCACTCAGGCCGAGCGCGATACTGCGACGCAGTACATCGCGACGTGTGAGCTGCCGCTCCTCAATTGCCTGTCGTAGCCGATCGATTTCGTTCAACAAGGGGGGTACTCCTTCCGATTCTTCCCCGCCTCTCTCAAGCTGACACCGAAAATGCAGCGATGCCCGAAGTCCCCGGACCAGTCGTCGGTGCTGGTACACCAGCAGGCAACCCATGTTGCCACGCATGGTCTACTCTCCGGATTCACTACACGGAGTGTCGTACTAATGAACGCTTAATCAGGTGATTTTGGATGTATCTTGCGGATGAGGTTCAACAAGATGGGTTTACCCCGCGACGCAGTTTTCACGACAAGCCTCATACGAATGAGGAAAAGCGCTCGCGCCGGTGACCACCAGTGCGAGCGCTTCGATTGACGACGGTGGGTGACTTATCGTTCAGACGAAGTTGCGCCCATCAACAGCAAGCCAACCGAGAAGGCACAAACTATTGCAAGCGGCCATGCCTGGCGCTGGACAGCTCCCGGATCAAGCTGGAGGCCGGTGCCGATCAGCAACAGGATGATCATCGAGCAGCAGGCGACGATTGACATGAGTGCGATTTGGCGGATGACGGTGGTCATTGGTGGTGCCTCTCAATCAGATCTTTGAGTAGAACAGACGATCCGAACATATGTACGTACAGTATAGAACGGGTGTTCTGAAACGTCAAGGCCAGTTCGGAAATCACGCGTCCGAACGCGGATCCTTGCTACAATCGTCGCGTTCCCGATCCGGTGGTTGGGTGGACCTTTGACTGGACACAGTCGGGTATGGAGTGCAGATGCACCCTCTCGATCGACTGCGCGAGACGCGCCTGCTGCCCGTCTTGGTGCTGCTGACGGTTATCGCCTCGGTCTATTTGCTTTCACTTGTCTCAGCGGTGCTGGCCCCGTTTCTCTGGGCAGTGGTAACTGCCTACATCCTATTTCCTGTGGTGCGCTATCTCGAACGAGTGCTCCGCCTTCCTCGCGTCGCAATCGTCTCTTCACTCTATGTCGTGTTTGTCACCTTGCTGGTCGTGGTTGCGGTCTATGCTGGCCCGCTCTTGGTGGATCAGGCGCGATCGCTGCTCGACGATCTACCGGGCGCAGTGCAAGACGCGCGCGAAGAGCTCTTGAGCGATCCGACCATCAGGATCGGAGAGGCGGAGATTGATACACGTGAGATCAATCAACGCATTGATGAAGCGATTGCGGGGACTGTTAATCAGGTGAGCATGCGAGCGGTGCCGCTTGTCTTCCAGACCTTCGGGATCCTGATCCAGTCGCTCGCATACTTCCTTGCGACGTTCTACTTCCTCCTACATGGCGATAGCTTGCTGCGTCGCGTGCGGTTTCTCTCACCACGGCGCTATCGCGGGACCATCGACCGCGTCGGTCAGCAGGTCAACGCCACGCTGGGTGCATATATCCGGGGCCAGGCCATCCTGTTCGCCATCATGTCGGTAGCAACCTATATCGCGCTGACGATCCTGGATGTCGAATATCCGATCGTGCTGGCGCTGATGACCGGTATGTTGGAACTGGTGCCGATCATCGGACCGTGGACAGCCGGCGCGGCGGCAGTAACCGTTGCGATTGCCCAGGGACATGCGCCGTTTGGCTGGTCGCCAGTGCAGCTCGGCATCGCCGTCGCGCTGGTCTATTTCGCCCTGCGGATGATGGAAGACCATATCGTTATTCCGCAGTTGATTGGCAGAATCGTGCGTGTTCACCCTGTGATGGTGCTCTTCGCGATTCTGGCCGGCGCGCATACCTACGGAATGCTCGGTTTGCTGCTTGCCGTCCCTATCGTTGCGACGATCAAGATCATCGTTCAGGCCCTCTACTACGAGCTAGGCAACCCGCCCAAGCGTGTCGTCATGCCGGTCCGCAGCAAAGCCGATCTCCTGGAGGTCCATACACGAGCATCCACCGGATCTCACGAGCAACTCGTCTTGTTGATTGGAGCTGGGGCCATCGATTGGGATGATCTGACCGATCTTCAGAAGCTGGCTGCCGTTGCAGTCGCAAACGATGTGCCGATCCAGGTGGTCACTCCAGATTCCTTTGCAGCGAGCCTCTCAACCGCCGCTGGTCTGCAAGTGGTCACCGAAGCGCGATTCTCCGAGGAGGTCGGCACAGCAGGCAGCATGACCTCGGATGACTCCCCATCAGCGGCGAAGGCACCCGAGCGGGAGCCAGCATCACGGAAGATCAACCTTCCCGAGCCAGCGACCTCTCCACCGTTGATGGGCGAGATCGAGAGCTAGAAGACCGTTGAAATCAGGTGCGAATGCGGATTTTCCCGGACGATCGCGCGATCCGATTCGACCATCATCTCGATCATCTCCTCGAACGAGGTCTCCGGTCGCCAGCCAAGCACGTTGTTTGCTTTTGACGAGTCACCGACCAGCAAGTCGACTTCGGCTGGACGCATGAACCGGGGATCGGTCTCGACATAATCGCGCCAATCGAGCCCGACAACGTCGAACGCCACCCGACACAACTCTTCGATCGTGCGCGTCTTGCCTGTTGCAATTACGAATTCGTCTGGCTCGTCGTGCTGAAGCATCAGCCACATCGCACGCACATAGTCGCCGGCGAACCCCCAATCGCGCTGAGCATCGAGGTTTCCCAGCGAGATCGAGTTGGCCTTGCCTTCTTTGATCCGTGCGACTCCATAGGTGACTTTACGGGTGACGAATTCCAGCCCGCGCCTGGGGCTCTCATGATTGAAGAGGATGCCGGAGACGGCGAACATATCGTAGGACTCGCGATAATTGATCGTGATCCAGTGCCCATAAACCTTGGACACGCCGTAGGGTGAGCGAGGGTAGAACGGAGTCGTCTCGGTCTGCGGCACCTCGACGACTTTGCCGAACATCTCGGAAGAAGAGGCTTGATAGAAGCGTGCGTCGGGCTTGGCCAGCCTGACTGCCTCCAAGAGCCGGGTTACGCCGAGTGCGGTGAATTCCCCTGTCAGAACGGGCTGCTTCCACGACGTGGGGACAAATGACTGCGCCGCGAGGTTGTAGACCTCATCTGGTTGGTAGCGCTGGATGAGGTCGATTAGTGAGTTCTGATCCAGCAGGTCACCATGCACCAGCTCGACGCGATCGATGAGGTGCGCAATGCGACCAGTTGTCTCGGTACTGGTGCGTCGCATCATACCGACGACGTTGTAGCCCTTGTCCAGCAAGAACTCGGCAAGATATGAGCCGTCCTGGCCCGTAATTCCGGTAATCAGGGCGGTTCGCCCAGCCATAGTCGCTTCCCTTCGCTATCCCAGCGCAACGTGCTGGTGCGTGGGTGAATGATAGACTGCCAACCACGGAGCGCCAACGCAACGGGTCAGGTGAGGGGAGTGAGGGGCTTGACCGATACGCTTCCCAGCGAACGCACGCTCGCCAGCATCTGGCATCATGGCTTGCTGGCCTCTGAACTGCGCACAACTGACGGACGCAGCTTGCGAGTTATCTTCCGCGGACTCTGGACGCACTCCGATGGACCCGATTTTCGGGACGCAATGCTCGATCTGGACGGTCAGCTCGTCCGGTGCTCCGTTGAGTTGCATGTGCGAGCAAGTGACTGGTTGCGTCACAATCACCAGAGCAATCCAGCGTATGACGCCGTTGGTCTGCACGCCGTCCACATCAATGATCTGAGCCAGCCCATCACCTCGACGGCCGGAACGCCGATTCCCACTGTTGAGATGTCTGCGTTCTATACCGTTCCGCTCAATCATCTTGCAAACCCTCCCGAGCTTGCAGTTCCCGGTGTCGGCATGGGTGCATGCCTCCCGACTCTTCCTGCAGAGCACCCGGAGGCGATTATCCAGACGCTGGAACGTCAAGGCTGGCAACGACTGGTGGACAAATCGAAAGACTTCAGTCAGAGCCTCACAGTCATGCCCGCCGGAGAAGTGCTCTATCGCGGCATAGCCGAGGCTCTGGGCTACAGTCGCAACCGCGAGCCGATGATAGAGACTGCCCGCCGCGCGCCTCTGATAATGCTTGAGCGGATCGCCAAAGAGGGCGGTGGCAGCGACGCGACGGCGGCCTTGCTCTTCGCAGGTGGATTCATCCCGCTCTCTGAAGC
>CAYNTE010000042.1:0-21081 GCA_964399615.1 uncultured Thermomicrobiales bacterium | reverse complement strand
ATGATCGCATGGGTCTTGTGGGCGGTGACAAGTATGGACTGGCCGGCCGCTTCAAGATGGTGTGGTTGATTCTGATCGCTGGGGGCGCCGCATTGGTGCTCTATGGTCCGCTAGGGTTGAGGACGGCATTCATCCCTTTTTACGGCAAGGTCGACATCGGCCTGCTCTATATCCCGATCGCGTTGCTGGTGATTGTTGGCACATCGAATGCGGTCAACCTCACCGACGGCCTGGATACGCTGGCTGGGGGAACGGCAGCGGTGGCATTCGTCTCCTACGGCATTATCGCCTTCCTGCAAGGGCAAGTGCAGGTGGTTACCTTCTGTTTCACGATGGTCGGCGCGTTGCTGGGTTTTCTCTGGTACAACGCGCATCCCGCGCAGATGATCATGGGTGACACGGGTTCACTCGCACTGGGAGCCTCGCTAGCCACGGCCGCATTCATGACGGGCCAGTGGTTGCTATTGCCGATCATTGGGGCTGTGTTTATTGCCGAAACAGTCTCGGTTATGATCCAGGTCTTCTACTTCAAGCGCACCGGCAAGCGATTCTTTCGTATGACTCCCTTACATCACCATTTCGAGCTGATTGGCTGGACAGAGCCGCAGATTACATTGCGCTTCTGGCTGGTTGGCATGATGGCTGGCCTGCTGGGGCTGGCGTTAGCGTTGGTCTGATGCTGGACGTATACGGCAAGCACATATTGGTGATGGGCCTTGGCGTCAACCAGGGTGGGATCGGTGTGGCGCGCTATCTCTCGATGCATGGCGCGGACGTGCGCGTCACAGACCTGCAACCAGCCAGCAAGTTGCAGCGTGCGCTGGACGAGCTGCGGGATCTGCCTATTCGATATCGATTGGGTGAGCATATCGAAGAAGATTTTCGCTGGGCCGAGATCGTCGTGCGTAACCCTGGCGTACCGCGCGAGTCGCGCTGGCTTGAAATTGCCCGGAATTCCGGCGCTCGCATCGAGATGGAGATGACGCTCTTCATGCGAGCTGCAGAATCGCCGATCATTGGAATTACTGGGACCAAGGGCAAGACCACGACCTCGACGATCGGTGCCCATCTCCTCGGCGCAAAGTGGCCGAATACGAAGCTGGCCGGGAACATGGGCCGCTCAGCACTCGGAGAACTCGACCACCTGGATGCACAGTCGCCCGTCGTGCTGGAGCTTTCCTCATTTCAGCTGGAGGCGATGGCTGAGCAGTGTCTGGGGCCGAATGTCGCGGTCATTACAAATATCCTTCCGGATCACCTCGACCGCTACCGGAGCTTCGAAGCCTACGCCGAAGTCAAGCGCTCAATAGCCGAGCATCTGGGTGAGTGCGACTGGCTCGTAATCAGCCGTGACGATCCTGTGACCAACGCCACCCCGATTCCGACGCGTGCCTCGGTCGCTACGGCTGGCTTCTCGCCGGGCGGCGGCGACCACGAAGTCTGGATCGAAGGATCCCGATTCCGGGCGCGATGGGATGGCACGATTTTGGATCTAGGGCCGATAGCGGCCTTTCGATTGCCGGGCGCCGCCGCACTTCGCAACCTGCTGCTCGCGCAGGCTGTGGCGCTCTCGATAGGCGTCGACGCGAAGACTATTTCCGAGGCGATCCCTGACATCGCTCCCGTCGCCAACCGGCTGGAGACTGTGGCCGAGGCGAGCGGTGTGCTCTACGTCAACGACACGGCTGCCACGATCCCGCAAGCTGCCATTGCCGGCTTGAATGCCTTCAGCAACCGGCCGCTGGTCGTCCTGGCGGGTGGGTCGGACAAGGGGCTGGATCTGAGTGACTTCGCCAGAGAGCTAGCCCGTCGTGAGGCAACCGTCTTGCTCTTCGCTGGCACAGCAAGCTCCAAACTCGCCGACGAATTGCGGGCGCATGGCGTCGAACCAGCGGGGATCTTTGACTCGATGGATGAGGCTGTGCATGCCGCGGCACTGCTGGCAGTTCCAGGCGGTGTAGTGCTGATGTCGCCCGGCTGCGCGAGCTTTGGGATGTTTCAGAACGAATTCGACCGCGGCGAACAATTTCGGCAGGCCGTGCGACGCATTACACATGGTGAAGGGCAGGAGAGCTAATGCGATTCCGCCGATCCCCACTACGTGCTAGCGCTCGAACTCGTGAGCCGGATTGGTGGCTGCTGGCTATCGTCCTGACTTTGGCGCTCTTCGGCACGGTCATGGTCTACTCGTCCACCGCCGGGCTCACGACGTCTCATGACGAGAGCCCGTACACCTACCTGGCACGTCAACTTGTCTTCCTGGCGGTCGGCATCGGCGCGATGCTCGTAGCAATGAACGTTGACTACCATCGCTGGCGCCCTCTTGCCGTACCTGGACTGCTGGTCGTTGCAATGCTTCTGATCGCGGTATTGGTGATGGCGGCTGATATCAACGGCTCGAAGCGCTGGTTCGATCTGGGTCCGGTGCATATTCAGCCAAGCGAGCTGGCAAAGCCGGTACTGATCATCTATCTGGCAAGCTGGCTGGGATCTCAGGGCGACCAGATCAAGAATCTCTACTTCGGTATGGCGCGCTTTGTCGTGGTTATGGCCGCAATTATTGGTCTGGTCTTTCTAGAACCGGACCTCGGCACGTCGGTTTTGCTTGCGACAGTGGGCGCGACCATGTTCTTTGTCGCTGGCGGCAGCATCCGGCAGATCATCGCGCTCATTTTCGGTACTGGCACGCTGTTCGTGATGCTTGCACTGGCGGAGCCCTACCGGCGGGAACGAGTCCTGGCGTTTCTCGACCCCGAGTCGAACATCGATTCGACCGGCTGGCATCTGTTACAGGCGCGCTACGCCCTGGGAGATGGCGGGCTCTTCGGGGTTGGGTTAGGGGCGAGCCGCCAGAAATTTACGTGGTTGCCAGCTCCCCACAACGATGCGATCTTCGCCGTCATTGGTGAAGAGCTTGGTCTGATCGGCGCGGCATTCGTGCTGCTGCTCTTCGGGCTGCTTGCCTACCGCGGGTTTCGCGTGGCTCGGCGCGCGCCAGATCATTTCGGTTCGTACATTGCCGTCGGCATCACGACCTGGTTCACGTTCCAGGCACTCTTCAACATCGGCGGTGTGACGTCGTCGATCCCCTTTACCGGCATCACACTGCCGTTCATCTCCTACGGTGGCTCGTCGCTGATGGTGACCTTCGCTGCGCTTGGTGTGTTGCTCAACATCTCGCGCCAGGCCGTTGATTACCCGCAGCCGGAGCAGAAGAGCGCCGAGCAACAGCGCCAACCCACAAAGCCGGGCGCAACGGCACGGCTTCAAGAGCAAACGGCAGGCTGGCGAGACAAGACGATTGATTTTGAGCCGGTGGGCCAGGGTCAGATCCCGAGCACCCGTCAGCGAGGTCCGTATGGTCAACCGTGATGGCTACATCATCAACCCTGCCTGGCTCCCAGACCCGCCCGCACGGATCCACTTTGTCGGCATCGGCGGGGCAGGGCAAAGCGCGCTGGCGCGGCTGGCGCTGGGCGCCGGGTACCAGGTGACAGGCTCTGACATCGCCAGCTCGCCGGTGGTGGAGGCATTGAGGTCAATTGGCATCGACGTCCGCATCGGGCATGATGCCGAAAATACCGGCGACGCACAGCTTGTCGTTATCACCGCCGCCGCTCGATCCGACAACCCAGAGATCGTGGCGGCGAACGAACACGGGATTCCGGTCATCAAGCGCGCAGCGATGCTGGGCCTGCTCTGCTCGCGATCTCGAACGCTGGCGGTAGCCGGTACGCACGGCAAATCGACGACCTCGGGCATGGCGAGTTATGCACTGACCGAGGTAGGACTCTCACCATCGTTTGCTGTGGGCGCCGAGATACCGCAACTAGGAGGCAACGCGAGATCGGGCACTGGAGAGCACTTCATCGTCGAAGCGGATGAGTACGACTACTCATTCCTGTGGCTGCAGCCGGAGGTCGCGATCATCTCGGCGATAGAGCACGATCATCCTGACCTGTTCCCGACCTTTGCGGACATTCTGGCTGCATTTGCCAGCTTCGTCAGGCGTATTCGCCCCGGAGGCACGCTGGTAATCTCGGCTGAGAATGCGGGCTGTCGTATGCTGGTAGATCAAATCGATCCCGACCAGGAGCTCTCGGTCGTCACCTTCGGCGAGGGCGACCAACCGTCGGATTGGACATTGCGACCTGGCGGAAAGGTCTTCGGGCCAGGCGACCAGACGTTCGAGTTGCGGCTGGAGTTGCCTGGTAGGCACAATCGACGCAATGCACTGGCCGTGCTGGCGGCGGCGGAGCCAATGGGGATCCAACCCGCGACGCTGATAGACAGCCTCAATCGATTCCGCGGCGTGGGACGCCGTTCCGAAGTACGGCGAGCTGATCCAGACCGAGTGGTCATTGAGGATTATGCTCATCATCCAACTGAGATCGAAGCGATGATCCAGGCGACTCGTGAACGATACCCATCTCGGAGGCTCATGATCTTGTTTCAACCACATACATACAGCCGCACGCGTGCGCTGCTGACTGAGTTCGGCCATGCGCTCAGTATGGCTGACGAAGTGGTGATCGCTGATATCTATCCAGCGCGAGAGACCGACGATCTCGGTGTCAGCGCTGGCACGCTGGCCGAGAAGGTTCTTGGCTCTGTCTCGACCGGGGGTACTGTCGAAGAATCCGCCAGGCGTGTGCTGGACTGGACACGTCCCGGAGACGTCATCCTCGTGCTCGGGGCTGGTGATATTTACCGGGCAACACCGATCATTGCGGAGGGCAAATGAGTTTACCCGGCTCCCGAACGAGCAAAACTCCGCCGATCGTCGTTGAACACGACGGCGTGCAGCTTAAGATTCAGCCAGATGCGCGCACCGACATCTTCAGCACCTTCCGCGTCGGCGGTCCAGCCGATTTTCAAACCCGAGCAGGCACAGAGCAGGAGATCGCGCTAGCGCTCGATTGGGCGGCCAGCCAGAACGTTCCTGTCACGGTCTTCGGTGGTGGCTCAAATATGCTGATCAGTGATCGCGGCATTCGCGGGCTGATGTTGATCGTCAAGCGTCCCGGTCGGGATGTCGAAGATCGACTTGAGATTCTGGACGAAGATCCGGATCAGGTGCTGGTGCGAGTGCCCGCCGCCGCGCCACTCAGCTGGCTCGGCCGGACGGCTTGCGAGCGTGGCTGGGCGGATATGGCCTGGGCGGTCGGGCTACCGGGCAACGTTGGCGGCGCGACAGTCAACAACGCTGGTGCACATGGCGGTGACATGCGTGGCAGCCTCGCGGGGCTGCGTATCGTCGATGTCGCAGGGAATCTCTTCGAATGGACTCGCGAACAGCTCAACCCTGAATACCGGCGGACAGTGCTGAAAGCTGCCGGGAACCCCCGCGAGTCGGTTGTGGTTGACGTAACATTCAGATTTGGTCGTGGCTCAGCGGAGGAGCTCTACGCTCGCGCCGACAGCCATGCTGAGTACCGTCACTCGACCCAGCCAACTGGGGCCTGCGCAGGTTCGATCTTCAAGAACCCGCCGGGCAACTATTCCGCAGTCTTGGTCGAGAAGACGGGACTCAAGGGACTGCGCGTCGGCGGTGCAGTGGTCTCGATGAAGCACGCCAATTTCATCGTCAATGACAACAAAGCGACGGCCGCACAGATCGTTGAGCTGATCGAACTGGTACAGCAGCGCGTTGAAGAAGAGACCGGGGTCCGGCTGGACACCGAAGTCGAACGTGTAGGGGAGTGGACCTGATGGCTGATTCGAATCAACGCTCCCGCAAGCGTGTCGGTGTGGTCTTTGGCGGGAAATCCGCAGAGCACGATGTGTCGCTGCGCTCGGCGCTTACGATCATGGCGGCGCTCGAAGCAGCGGGGCACGAAGCTGTGCCGATAGGCATCACCAGAGAAGGGCAGTGGCTGACGAGCGGCGACCCGATGGCGGCCCTTCAGGCTGCCTCTCCGCTATTCAGTATCGACGAATCTCGCCAGGCAGGTGACGTCGTTAACCAGGTCTCCAGCCTCTCGATCCAGGCCCGGCAAGATGGACGGGGCTCAGTTCCAAACAACGGTTGGGCTGGCGGGATCGATGTCATTTTCCCGGCGCTCCACGGCCCGATGGGCGAAGACGGCACCGTCCAGGGGCTCTTCGAGCTGGCTGATGTGCCCTATATCGGCGCTGGCGTCATGGCCTCGGCCGTTGCCATGGATAAGTCGATCACCAAGAAGATCCTGAGCAGCGCTGGCATCCCGCAGGCTCGCTGGGTCGTGGCCCGGCGGCGAGAATGGCAAACGATGCCCGATCAGGTGCAAGAAGCAATCGAGGAGAGCCTGGGATATCCCTGTTTCGTCAAACCTGCCTCACTTGGATCAAGCATCGGGATTTCGAAGGTTCGTAACGCTGAAGAGCTGGCCGAGGCGATGAACCTTGCAGCGCAGCATGACAGAAAGATCGTGATCGAGGAAGGTATTGAAGGGCAAGAGCTGGAAGTCTCGGTGCTCGGCAACGACGATCCTATAGCCTCAATCGTCGGGGAGATTATCCCAGGCGGAGATCACGAGTTTTACGATTTCGAGGCGAAGTACGTTGACGACACCTCAGAGTTGTTGATTCCGGCGCGCATCCCGGACGAGGCCGCAAGAGAGATACAGCGGCTAGCGGTGCAGGCATTCCGCGAGATTGATTGTGCCGGTATTGCCCGCGTCGACTTTTTTCTGGAGCGTGACACCGGACGCGTCTTACTGAACGAGATCAACACGATCCCCGGCTTTACCGCGATCAGCATGTACCCGATGCTCTGGGAGGCGAGCGGGGTTCCAATCTCCGAACTGGTCGACCGGCTCGTCGATCTAGCCACCGAGCGATACCGTGAGCGCAACGACTGAGCGGCGTGCGCAGCGCAAGCGCAATGTCTTCGAAACGCTGCGAGGCAGCTTCGGGCTGATCCTAGCCAGCGGACGGCTGCCCGCAGCATTGATTGCGCTGTCTTGCGCGATCTTGATCTACGGGTTGCTCTTCTCGGGTGACTTCGCTGTTCGCACCGTTGATGTCAGTGGCATGTCCTACGGTAATCCCTCAGAGGTGGCTCTGCAGGCCGGGGCGATCGATCGCTCGGTGTTTGATGTCGATGCCAGCCAGGTTGCCAGCGACATCAGCGACTTGCCCTACGTTGCATCAGTCGATGTGCAACTGGCGCTTCCGAACGAGGTCTCCGTTCAGATTGTCGAGCGCGAACCGGTCGTGGTCTGGCGAACCGCGCAGGGTGGCGTTGCGGTCGATGCGTTCGGCGTAGTCATGGGTCCACCACCTGCTGCAGAACTCCCCACGATCCATGCTGACGGCATTGTCCCTGAGCCAGGAACATCGGTGTCGCAGGAGATAATTACGGCCGTGCATTCGATCGCCGAAGAGCTACCAGACGCGGCCCGGATCGACTGGTCGCAAGGTGAAGGACTGATCGTCACGATGGAGAGCGGCCAGGTGATCGACTTCGGTGTGGCACAGCAGATGCCCGCGAAGCTTACGGTCCTGCATGCTGTTCGTGCCCAGATCGGGGACCAGTGGGAGACGCTGGACCTGACCGTCCCCGAGCGGCCCGCCTACAAATAGCCGGAACTCAGAATACATGAACAACCGATTGCCACGAGTTGCGAGATTCTGACGGAACTTGCATTGACGTGAGTGTGTACGTACACTATGGTAGACCGAACGTACACCGAGCGACGGCACGTTGGCGTTCGCAATGGATTCCAGTTTCTAGATCGCACACCGCACTCGTGTGGAGGTATCCAATATGGCCGAGCAATTGATCGTTGGAATCGATCTCGGATCCTCGAAATTCAGTACCACGGTGGCGAGCCGTGATGAGCAGGGTAGTTTGCGCTATCTAGGTCATGCGAGCACGGCATCGGCGGGTTTTCGCGCGGGTGAGTTGGTCGATGAGGATGCATTCACGCAAGCATTCCGGGCCGTACTCCGCGAAGCGCGCATGGTCGCCAATCGTGAGATCGTCGACGTCATGGTCAGCGTCCCTACCGCCGGACTCCTCGCTGTGACCAATCAAGGCCAGGTGACGCTGGAGACTGGATATCCTGTCTACCAGCCAGATATCGACCGGGTGATTGAGGCCGCGTCGGGTGAAGAACAACCTGGCCAGCGGACGATCCACCGTATCGTTCAAGCATTCGCGATCAACGGCGAGCGTGTCAGCAATCCAATCGGCAGGAGTGGCCAGACACTGCAAGTCTGGCTCCGTGAGTTCCTGGCGCCCCAGTCGCTTGTTGATGCGATCCAGCATGCTGCGGGGCCAGAGATTCGCGTCCACGCCATCGTTCCAGGGGCAATCGCCGCTGGTGAGGCGGTGCTGCGTAATGACGAGCGCGAGCGCGGTGTCGTGCTTTTGGATATCGGCGGAACGACGACGGATCTTGCATTGTTCGCCAATGGCGCGCTCTACGACGCGGGCGGCATCGACATGGGTGGCCAACACATTACTCAGGATCTGGCGGCAGTGCTCGACATCGAAGCGGACCAGGCCGAACGGTTGAAGCGAACGCACGGGATCTGCTCAGTTACCAACGCATCGCGGCTGGGTGTCGACTGGAGTCCACGTGGCATCGCGATGCTGCAAAACCAGGCGAAGGAAGGTGTCTTGCGGCGTGATGTCCCGCGGGTGGTCGCTGGGGCGCGCTTTGAGCAATTGCTGGAGCAAGTTGCAGAGCTGGTTGAAACGCAGGCTCGTGGCGTACACTTCCATGCGGGAGTTGTCATAACGGGTGGCGCGTCGCGAATGCCAGGCATCGCGGAAGTTGTGCAAGAGCGCACCGGTTTGCCGGTACGATGCGCAGGCGTCCTCGGAGGCAACGGATTCCCGGATATTGATGATCCAGCCGCCGCAGCGTCGATTGGACTGGTGAGGTACATAGCGTTGCGATCCCGTCCGCCGCGACCGGAACGACCGAAGCGTCGCGCAGCGGACAAGGACTGGCGAGTTGCCGGATCTTGGTCAGCTCTCGAAGCGACAGAGAGCGGCACTCAACAGCACATTCGACCGCGGCGAGGCACGGATCGTCATTGGGGACGAACCATGCGTGACTGGATGCGAGGGTTCATTCCCTCTGGTAGTGATGCATAAGCTGATTCTGTCGCTACCGTATCGTGTATAGGTGGGAGAGATGATGTTCGAGTTGCCGGAAGACGATTTCGCTCCAAACTTTGCTCGCTTGAAGGTGATCGGCATCGGCGGGGGCGGTGGCAATGCCGTCAATCGCATGATTGAGGCCGGTGTTGAAGGCGTGGAATTCATCGCCGTCAATACCGATGCTCAAGCGCTCCTGAATTCCCAGGCTCCGGTCTCCGTTCGCCTCGGTGACAAGCTCACCAAGGGTCTTGGTGCGGGCGGTCGCCCCGAGATCGGCGAACGTGCGGCCGAGGAGAGCATCGATACGATTACAGAGATCATGCGTGGTTCCGACATGGTCTTCATCACGGCTGGCATGGGCGGTGGCACTGGCAGTGGCGCTTCGCCAATTGTGGCCAAAGTAGCGCGCGAGACCGGTGCGCTGACCGTCGGTGTTGTTACCCGACCCTTCGACTTCGAGGGTGCTCGCCGGCGACGTGTGGCAGATGAATCAATCGCCAAGCTCAAGGAGTATGTCGACGCGCTGATCACGATTCCGAACCAACGCCTGCTCTCGATTGTCGATCCGAAGACGCCCTTCTCGGAAGCCTTCCGGATCGCCGACGATGTGTTGCGGCAGGGTATCCAGGGTATCTCCGATCTCATCATTCAGCCAGGCATGATCAATCTCGACTTTGCCGACGTGAAGTCAATAATGCGTGACGCTGGCTCGGCTCTGATGGCGATCGGACGTGGTACTGGTGAGAACCGAACGGCCGACGCAGCTCGCAATGCCATCGAGAGCCCGCTGCTTGAGATGAGCATCGACGGCGCGACGGGCGTGCTCTACAACATTACCGGCGGCACGGATCTGACACTTGCCGAGATCAACGAGGCGGCGGAGGTGATTCGTTCTGCCTCGGATGCGGAAGCTGAGATCATCTTCGGCACCAGTCTCGACGAGAGCCTGGGCCGCGATGTGGCGATCACCCTGATCGCGACAGGATTCCAGGGTGCGAGACCACAGCGGCGCGGCGTCGACCGGCGCCAGGCGCGTGAGCGCGAACGTGAGCGCCCGGTGGAACAGCAGGCTCCAGAGCGAACACCTGTGATGCCTGATGACGAGTGGGCGGAACCCGCTATCCTGCGCTTCCTGCGCGACAAGTAGCGGAAGCGGACTGGCGGCGGCGTGCGATGCCCATTCTGTGGCGCGCCATCCACGCGGGTCATTGATTCGCGTGATGTCGGCGAGGGCAGATCGGTGCGCCGCCGTCGCGAGTGTCTGAATTGCTCACGTCGCTTCACAACCTATGAGACTGCCGAACAACGCGAACTCATGGTCGTCAAGCGTGACGGGCGTCGAGAACCATTTAACCAACGCAAATTGCGAGACAAGATTCAGGTTGCACTGACCAAGCGGCCCGTGCCAACAGCTGAGGTCGAGCGGATTGTGCGTGAGACTGAGGCCGAATTGATCGACCAGAACCTCACCGAAGTGCCAAGCACGGATATCGGTGAGATCGTTCTTGCTAAGCTTAAAGACCTCGATGAAGTGGCCTATATTCGCTTTGCTTCGGTCTACCGCGAATTTCGTGATCTTGATGACTGGCGGCGCGAGATGGCAGCGCTTGATACGCGTCCGAATCCGGAGCCCCCAGAATGAGCGGCAGATTATCGCTGTTGATCAGCCGCGACGGCATGAATCCGGTCACATTCGAGCCGGATCATTTTCGACTGGATCCCACCACGTTCGGCACATCGATATCAAGCGCTGCTACGTATGAGCTGATAACTCCAGCAGGCTGGGCCGTTGAACTTCTCGGTGGCGACCGGTGGCGTGTCACTCCACGCCGACCGGATCTGGATGCTGATCAGACGTTCACGCTGATCGAGCGCTTCGCTGATGGGCAGACTGTGCAATCCAGCCTCGGCGTTGATATCACGCTCCAACTGCGTACGACGCTGCAAGTGGAGCGGCATGCATTCCCAGAGCGAAACAGCGCCAAGGTGCTGGGGGATGTGCGCGGCCGACCCGATGACATTTACGAGACATACTCAGGTATGCCCAGTTGGGCGCTGAAGCTGCTCCAGCACGGTCTCTATCGCGATATCGTCTATCTCGTGGCGCAAGGACAGTATCGAGGTGGGCTTTGCTCAGGTATGGCTCGCTGGGCGGGGCTGCGTGCGCTGGCTGGCCGGGATCAGCCTGTGCCTCAGGATCTTGCGTTGCGGCAGATCGTCGTGCTCCACGGCCGGCAATTGACTGATCACGCCTTGCTCTCTTCATTCAAGTGGTTCATGCGCGCATCGCCGCGGGCTGCCTACCGCGCAGTGCGCGATGACGCGCTCTATCATGGGCTCAGCCTGCGAGCGCTGGACGTCAATGTCCCCAAGCCCTGGCGCAAGGATGTCGCGACAGCCATTGTGCGGCAGGGTCATACTGTCGTACCGGTGGCCGTGCGCCAGTATCCTAGCGGCCATGCCGAAGTCGATGTTTACGATCCGAATCGCGGGCTTGATCTGCAGACGATCACCTTCGACCTGGTCAGAGATCGTTATGCATTCCGGTCGATGGTCTCGATGTCAGAGAGTAACGTCGGGATGGTGGCAGTGCCGCACACAGCCTATGCGAAACGAGGCACAGCCTGGCTGGCGACCGCAGGTTCTCTTGTCTGGGTGATCATGGGACGAATCTCAAAGAAATAGATCAACCGGTCCCAGTGGGGACCGGTTGAAGCGATCTTAGTTACTGACGAGGTGGCCTTCGAGCGACTGGATAATGCGCGTCTTCGGCTGGGCACCGATCAGTTTTTCGACAGGCTGACCGTCCTTGAAGAGAATCATGGTCGGGATCGAAGTAATGCCGAGCTGGCTGGCGATTCCCTGATTCTCATCGACGTTTACCTTGGCGATCTTGATCTCGCCTTCCTTCTCCTCAGCAATTTCGTCGAGGATCGGTCCGACGACGCGGCACGGGCCGCACCACGGTGCCCAAAAGTCGACGAGCACCGGAGTGTCGGATCCAAGGACCTCCTCGGAAAATGTTGCATCACTAACTGTTACTGGCTTGGCCATCGGTGGATTCCCTCCCTAGGCGGGTTCTGATGTCGGCATCGTATGCTACTCTCATCTATTCTAACGCAGGAAGGCGATTCGTATTCCTGCCTATGTCAAGAATCACTGCCCATGATTCGTTACAATCTCTCGCATGAGTGACCAGCGTCGCATCGGATTCGATGCCCTCTTTCTCGAACAACCCATGACCGGTGCTGGCCAGTACGCCACGCAACTCTTTCAGCGACTCATTCAACGTGAAGATATTCCAGCTCCCGTGCTCCTGACGCCTTCGGACGTGCCAGAAATGGTGATGCGTCAAACGACTGGTGCGATTGTCAGTGGTCCAACACCTTCGCTGCCCACAACCAAGGCGCGCAAGATCTGGTGGGAGCAGATTGGTTTGCCGGCCGCAGTCGCAAAATCCGGCGTCGATCTCGTTCATATCCCCTACTTCTCAGCGCCGATTGTTGGCGCGAGGAGGCTCGTCTGTACGGTGCATGATGTGATTCCACTCGACCTGCCTGCCTATCGCGGCTCATGGTCGATGCGCGCCTATCTTCAGCTCCTCCGCCGGAGTATCCAGCGAGCGACACTGATCATCACTGACTCTGAATATTCCCGCCAGCGCATCGAGCACCACTTGGGTATTAGCGCTGATCGCATCGTGGTGACGCCGCTAGGGGTTGATGCACGCTTCCGGCCAAACGCGCGAGAGGATGTCAAGACGCTGGAGCGATATGGGATTGCGAAACCGTACCTGCTCAACATCGGGGGATTCGACCAGCGCAAGAACCTGTCTGCACTGATCGAAGCGTTTGCGATGGCTCGTCCGTCGCTGCCTTCGCACCTAACGCTGGTCATCGGTGGCCGGCCACATACCGGGAATCGCCGGCTCTATCCCGATCTGATGCCGCTCATTCGCCGCCACGGGCTCGAGAGCGCCGTCACGTTCACCGGTTTTATAGATGACGATGATCTGCCGAGCGTCTACCGGCAGGCGGAAGCCTTCGTTTTTCCTTCGGTCTATGAAGGCTTCGGACTGGACCCCCTCGAAGCAATGGCCAGCGGCGTGCCGGTTATCTGCTCGAACCGGACGAGCCTGCCTGAGGTGGTTGGCGATGCGGGCTTGCTGATCGAGCCAGAAGCGCGACAGATAGCGCAGGCGATGGTGCGTCTGATGGGGGATAGCTCGCTTCGCGAAGAACTGGCGGGCCGGGGGGGCGAGCGTGCTCGGGATTTCACCTGGGAACGCACGGTGGACTTGACGCTGAGCGCCTATGAGCGAGCATTTGAGATTGCGGAGCGGGCTGGTCGATGAGAGTCTTGATGATCTCGAAGGCACTGGTGACGGGTCTGTATCAGCGCAAGCTTGAGGAACTGGCCAAGCTACCAGATATCGAACTGCGGGCAATCGTTCCACCATACTGGCGCGAGGGGCGTGTCACCGATCTCCAGCTGGAGCAGCAGTATGTCGAGGGCTACGAGATGGTCATCGAGCCGATGCGCTTCAATGGTCATCATCACATCCACTATTACCCTGGTCTTGCCCGGCAAGTCGATGATTTCCAACCCGATCTGATCCACGTTGATGAGGAGCCCTACAATCTCGTCGCTGCCCATGCGGCGCGTCATGCCCAGCGGACCGGTGCAGCACTCGTCTTCTTCGCCTGGCAGAATCTCTTGCGGCGCTATCCCCCGCCCTTCCGGCAGATCGAGCAGTATGTCTATCGTGTTGCGGACGCCGGGATGGCGGGTAATCAGGATGCGCGCTATGTCTTGCGGCAGAAAGGATTCCGTAAGCCGGTTGCTGTCGTGCCGCAGGTCGGTGTGGATCCAGAGATCCATCGGCGCATCGAAGCCGCCGGCGACGCTGGCTGCCAGCAAGTCATCGGTTTCGTCGGCAGACTGGTGCCAGAGAAGGGTGTCGATGATCTCATTGATGCCTTCGCGATGGTCGCACCCGCAGCGCAGCTCTGGCTGGTCGGGGCCGGCAGCCACGCCGAGGCCTTGCGTGAGCGTGCCGGGCGACTGGGAGTACTCGAGCGCGTCACGTTTATTGGGCAGGTAGCGGCGACTGAGATACCAGAGCTTCTCTCGAAGATGAGCGTGTTGGTCTTGCCATCGCGAACGCGGCCCAACTGGAAAGAGCAATTTGGGCGGATTCTGGTGGAGGCGATGGCGTGCGAGACGCCAGTCATCGGATCGTCATCTGGGGAGATTCCGCATGTCATCGGCGACGGTGGGCTGGTCTTTCCAGAGGGTGATACTGTCGCGCTGGCTGAGCAACTGAGGCGGGTGCTCGATCACCAGGATCTCGCGAAAGCCTTGGGCGATGCTGGCAGGAAGCGGGTGCTGGAGAGATTCACCCAGCAGCAGATCGCCCGCTCGACCTATGACCTCTACCTTCAGTCGCTGGATCTGCGACGCAAGTCGCGAACTTAGCTTCGAACGATGAGTGGTTCAGTCTGTCGAGGATCGAGACGAGCCCCGACGCGCCGGTAGAGCGTTCGCAAGCCGTCTATCTCCCGCTCGCCGATCCGGGAAGACTGACCGGCCAGGATGTCCGCCGCCAGTTCACGATCAACATCGAAATCCTTGGAGATATTCCGGCGCATCTCGCGGGCATGGCTGTGGCCGGCTTGCAGGATCTCTTCGAGCCACTCGCTGGTTGCAATCACATCATCGAGCTGGGACGCCGCGACGGCACGAGGCACCAGGCAGACGTGTGAAACGAACGGTGTATCAGTCAACAGATACCAGGCTCGACCGAGGTCCTCGTAATAGGCCTCTTCCCCAGCGGTCACCTGTAGCGCGCGTTCGTCTTCGGTGACCTCGACGGCTGCCTGATGATCTGGCCCGGTAGCCCAGCCGGTGATCTTGATGGCATAGAACGATGGAATGACGATCTCGGCAATAGCGTGGCCTGTAAGGGAGATACCATCGGCTCTGACGATGGCGTCATCCAGCTCATCGGGTCGCGCGTCGCTGACCAGCGTCAACAACGAGATCTGCGTCCAGCTGACGCCATGGCCCGCGATGATCTGCCGGTCGGTCAGGAATTTGGTCGCGAGCACGGAGTCGACGATTGCAATCCCCTGGTGCCTGGCGACAGCATCGGGCACCGGATTCTCGATGAGGGTGACGTCCGCGCGCTCCTCAACCCAGCTTGAGCGGAGCGGCATCCAGTAGGCAGCTGTGCTCAGGCGTTGATCGATAAGGAGCGGTAGCGTCATTGTGCAGCCCGTGGTCCATTGTTCGGCATCTCAAAGATCGGATACGAACCCCAGATGCGGAAGATGTCGCTCTTGGCGCGCATGCGTTCCAGCACAGCGCTGATCTTCTCATCGAGGCGATGACCCTCAATGTCAATCAGAAAGTAGTACTCGCCCAGAACGTTCTTGTTGGGGCGGCTCTCAAGCTTCGTCATCTGAATGGTGTCGCTTGCCAGTTCATCGAGTACAGCATAGAGCGAACCAGGGACATTCTGACGGACGCTGATCGCAAGCGAGGTCTTGTCGTTGCCGGTAGGCTCGTGGTCGCGGGGGGCCAGCGCGACGAAGCGGGTCATGTTGTTGTCGAAATCCTCGATGTTTCGAGCCAGGATCTTGCCGCCGAAGAGGCTTGCGGCGCGCGCGGTCCCGATCGCAGCGTGCGCGGGATCACCCTTGTTGACGATCTCCTTGACTGCGCCCGCTGTGCTGAGTGCTGCGACCTCGTGACGCTCCGGCAGGACACGGCCGAGGAATCGCCGGCATTGACCGAGCGCTTGGGGGTGACTATGGACTTGCTCGATGCCCGTGATCTGCGCGCCATCAGGTCCGATCAGACAATGGTGCACGGGAACGACCACCTCGCGCGCGATCTTGAGGTGTGTCTCGTGGATGAGCAGGTCGAGCGTTGTGCTTACCGAGCCTTCGAGCGAATTCTCAATCGGGAGCACCGCGAAATCGGCAACTTCGGCCTCGACAGCTGAGATAAGTGCGGCAAAGCTCGCAAAAGGTATCAGCTCGTCGTTCTCTCCGGCGCAGAGCATCGCGGCTTCTTCGCTGAATGTTCCACTTGGCCCCAGATATGCAATCTTCACGCTGGACACCTCTCTACCCCATGCCTTCGCGGGCACGATTCCCTTCCGAGCAGTATAGTGCCCAAACAGTCTGATGTCAGTTGAGACCCGCGGCTGGCCTACCCGTGTAGCACTGCTCCAGGCAGATTGTCGGTCGGCGTGCCGTCCTTGACGACGGTTTGACCATTGACCAGCACCTGATCGATGCCGACGGGGTGGAGCCGTGGCTCTTGCCATGTCGCGCGGTCGGCGATCGTTTCGGGGTCAAAGATCACAACGTCGGCGAAATTCCCCTCGACGAGCGTGCCTCTGTTCTTTATGCGGAAGCGTTCGGCCGGGAAGCCCGCCATCTTCCAGATCGCATCTTCCAGACTGACCGCGCCGAGCTCACGCACACCCTTGCGGATCGCCCTCGGGAAGCAACCGTATCCGCGCGGGTGAGCGCTGATGCCGTGATAGATGCCATCGCTCGCAACCATCATCTGGGGATGCTGGATCGTGCGGCGGACCATCTCGTCAACGTCGCCGATTGATCCCGCGCGGTGATAGATCATCAGCGCTTCGGGATATTCGTCATCGAAGACCTGCATGGCGAAGGTGCCGAGGTCGAGCCCCTCGGAATCCGCTGCTTCGAAGATGTCCATGCCGATCCAGCGGCCACTCGGTGTATGGACGAAGACAGGTCGATCTCCGATCTGCCGGTCATTCTCCAGCCGTCTCAGGAGTGCATCGTGAATGGTGCGGCGTCCTTCGGAGCTATCGAGACGCTGCCGGACGCCGTCGGGTCCGCCAGCCTGGAGAGGGATCGGCAGCATATTGAGGAGATGGGTGCAGCCTGCCGCATACATATAGGACTCGAAGGTGAGGTCGCAGCGCTGCTGAGCTTCATCGAGCAATTCGTCGGTGATGTTGGTAACTGATTCATGTGAGATGTGAACGGGGATCTTGGCTTGCTCACTGATCTCCATCGTCTCGCGCCAGGCTTCGACCCGGCCGATGCCGTTGTAGCGCACGTGGGCGGTGTAGATGCCGTCGTATTCAGCGGCGACCTTGCTGAGCTCGATCAGTTCGCGCGTGTCGCTGAATGCACTTGGCTGGTAGTCAAGCCCCAGGCAGAGACATGTTGCGCCGGCCTCCATCCACTTCCGCGTCAGCTGGCGCATCGTCTCCAGCTCATCGTCGGTGGCGGGGCGTGAGGCCCAACCCATCGCGTTGATTCGCACGGCGGTATGGGGAACTTGAGGCAGGACGTTGGCTGGTGTGTTGCCCTCGAAGAGCCGCAAATATGCCTCGGGCGCCGGCCAGTCTGGCTCTAGCTCCAACGGGCCGTAGATCGCCACGGTTGCCTCCCACAGCGAGCGAGCTTCATCAGGAGCCAGAGGCGCCCAGCCGAAGCCGTCGGGAGCCAGAAGGTGGGTTGTGACGCCCTGCAGGAGTGAGGCATGGCGGTGCTCGCCACCCAGCAGCTCGATCTCGGAGTGAATGTGAACATCAATAAATCCGGGGCTGACGACACGTCCAGTTGCGTCGATCTCTTGCGCTCCACTGCTGCTGGCGAGGTCGCCGACGGCAACCACCCGATCGCCGTCGATCCCGACATCGGCTCGCTGTGCAGGAGATTTCCCATCGCCAGCGATGACTGTGCCGTTGCGGATCAGAACGTCAAACTCCATGTATTGCTCCCTCCGGTGCGCTTATCGCGCAGTATAGGAGTATGTTCTCGCTTTGCACAAGCGGCCCTGGAACGCCTGATTCGTATACTTCCGCCATGAACGAGCGCAGAAACCGACCGGCAAGAAGCGAGACTGCACAGCCCGAACTTTGGCGGGTCTTCGCTGCTGTTCCCTTGACGGAGCCGGTCAGAGAGGTCATCAGCACCGTTCAATCACAGCTCGACGAGGCTGGCTGCCATTTTCGCTGGGTCAATCCGGATCTCGCCCACATCACCTTGAAGTTCTACGGTGACACCAACGAGAACCAGCGAGCGAAGCTTGGCCGTGCGCTCGGCTCCGTCGCGTCGACGTTCGATGGTTTCATGTTGCATACTTCCCAGGTTGGGGCGTTTCCCAACCCGCATCGACCGCGTGTTGCCTGGCTCGGGCTCGATGGATCTACCGCAGCACTGACGGCCCTGGCGACAACAGTGGAAGAGGCTTCGGTCGCAGTCGGTTTCCCTCGTGAGGGTAGACCATTTCGATCGCATATCACGCTCGGGCGGCATCGAGATCGAGACGCACCGCCAGAGGGATTTGCCGAGGTCGCCTCGAATTTGCAGGTGGATCGCGTCGAGGTTCCTATCGACAGGATTCAGCTTATACGCTCGGTGCTGCAGCGCGGCGGCCCGTCCTATTCGATCATCGGTGAGTGGCGACTGGGCCACCTGCCCGATGCACACGTTCGTCACGAGTACGGATAGCGACGGTCGAAATACCTGTATCACCGACTTTTCAATAATGACCTTGATGTGCTGGAGAGTGTCCCATGAGCACGATGATGACAAAATTAGCAGAGCTGGAGCGTAGATTTGACGATCTCACGCAGCAGCTCGCCGACCCCGAGGTCGCAACAGATCCTCAGAAGCTGATGCAGATCGGGTCCGAACGCTCCGAGCTTGAATCGGTGGTCACGGCCTACCGCGAACTCACGCAACTTGAGGACGAGATCAAGCAGACCGAGGAGCTGATCGAGATCGAAGACGATCCAGAGATGGTGGCGCTAGCGCGGCAAGAGCTGGACGACCTGCACGATCGTCGCGAGCCGCTGGTCGATGGCATCCGCCGGGAGCTGGTGCCGAAGGATCCCGATGATGACAAGAACGTGATCGTCGAGATTCGTGCTGGCGCTGGTGGTGAGGAGGCAAGCCTCTTCGCGGGCGAGCTGATGCGCTTGTATATGCGCTACGCTGAGCGACACCGCTGGAAGGTCGAGACGATCGATATCCACGATAACGGCCTCGGTGGGGTGAGCAAGGCGGTATTCGAAGTACGCGGTAATGGCGCGTACAGCCATCTCAAGTACGAGAGTGGCGTCCATCGCGTGCAACGCGTGCCGGTAACGGAGTCCAGCGGCCGCATTCACACCTCCACCGCGACCGTGGCCGTGCTGCCCGAGGCTGAGGCGGCAGACGTGCAGATCGCTGAAAACGATCTCCGGATCGACGTCTATCGCTCCTCAGGCCACGGCGGTCAGAGCGTCAACACGACAGACTCGGCGGTGCGGATTACGCATATCCCGACCGGGATCGTCGTAACCTGCCAGGATGAGAAGTCGCAGATCAAGAATCGTGAAAAGGCGATGAAGGAGCTTCGGGCGCGGCTCTATGAGCTGGAGCAAGCACGCCTCGACGCCGAGCGTGGCGGCGCGCGGCGCGACCAGATCGGCAGCGCTGACCGATCAGAGAAGATTCGCACCTACAACTTTCCGCAAGATCGCGTGACCGACCACCGCTTGAAGATGAGTGTCAGCAACCTGTCCGGCGTACTGAATGGCGATATCGACCAGTTCATCTCGGAGTTGCGGGCGCTAGAGCAGGCACAACGGCTTGAACATGCCGGACTTGCCGAGTCATAAGACCGTCGGGGCGCTGCGCACCGACGCCATCTCCCGGCTGCGGCTAGCCAGCGAGACGCCAGAGCTCGATGTTGATCTGATCCTCGGGCATGTTACCGGGATGAGTCGTGCAGCCTTGCTCGCAGGACCAGATCGCGAAATGAGCCCCGAGCAGACCCAGGCGTTCGAGCTTGCTCTGGAGCGACGAATACGTGACGAGCCGGTGGCGTACATCGTTGAATCACGCGGATTCCGCAGAATCGAACTGTATGTCGATGAGCGTGTGCTGACGCCGCGGCCCGAGACGGAGCGACTTGTGGAGATTGCCCTGGATGCGCTCGCAGTTCGGCCCGGTCCACGCAGCGTCATCGATGTTGGGACCGGCAGCGGAGCCATTGCTCTGGCGATCGCTGACGAGCTTGGGTCGAGCCGCCCAGACGTCGAGATCACCGGCGCAGACGTCAGTGAAGATGCGCTCGATGTGGCACGAGAGAATCGAGGTCAGCTCGATCTCGTAGGACGCGTGAAGTTGATTCATGCTGATCTGCTGGCAGGTCTCGACGGACCCTTCGACGTCATGATCGCCAACTTGCCCTATCTCCGCCCCGATCAACAGCATCCGTCAATTACATATGAGCCAGATGTCGCACTCTATTCTGGTGGCGACGGTTTCGATCATTACCGCCGGTTCCTCAACCAAGCGCGAACTCGGCTGGCTCCCGATGGCTTGCTGGCCTTTGAAATCGACCCGTCGCTGCGCGATCTGGCATGCGAAGAGGTGCGCAGTGCCTTTGGGGTCGAGCCAAAGATCGAGGTTGATCTGGCAGGCTTGGAGCGCACCGTCATTTTGGACCTTGCCAACGTTGACAGCGACTGAACGGACACGGACACTTCAGGCATGGCTACCGAGATGGAACGTGACAGCCTCGAAGCGCTCGATCAGATCCGTCGCGTGCTGGAGCTAGAAGCTCGCAAGGGATTCCAAGACTCTAGTGCGGCGAATGGGGTTGCGCCTTTTGCGCTAGAGCGCATAGCCCACCTGCTGCCGCTCTTTGACCGCGATGCCCAGCGAGTGCTCCGGGAGATCGAGAGTCTGCTGGCGGACTACGGCAGCTTTTCACCTGAGAATCGCTCGCAATGTGCGACTGAGGCATTGAGGCTCATCGAGGGGCTGCGGACGACGGCAGAGTTTCAGGTTGGAGTTCGCGAGCGAGCAGAATCGCACCGCGCCCCAGCGACCGCCGTTCCGCGCTCTAAGACAACTCCTCGGCCGGGCGTCGGCTCCTTGGATACGCCGGTTTCACAGCTGCGTGGAGTTGGATCGCGCCGCGCGACG
>CAYNTE010000041.1:13872-21201 GCA_964399615.1 uncultured Thermomicrobiales bacterium | reverse complement strand
CCTGAATCGCCAGATTGGGCGAGCAGGCTCACACGATTTGTCGAACTTGCCCACCATTACGACTTCGATGTCGCTGTGCGACCGCTGCTCTCAGAACTCGACTTTGAGGACGGTCAGTGGCGCGGAAGCATCACGCCAGTAGACGTTAATGCCTGGTTCGGGTGTTACACCGATCACCTGATGGACCTCGCCAAGCTTGCCGAACAGGATGACGTCGAGGCCATCGTCGTTGGCTCCGAATTCAGCTCGATGGAAGCGGATGCACAGCGCTGGGGCAATATCATTTCGGACCTTCGCCAGGAATTCTCTGGAGAACTTACGTACGCGTTCAATTGGGATCGATTCATTGATATCAATCACCCGTTCCGCCACACCATCACCGTCGACGGGCGTCACACGACTGTCGTTGATTTGCTTGACTATCCGGGGCTCGACTTCTACTTCACCAACCAGAACATGGAGCAGATCAGCGCCGAAGGACTCGTTGCATCGTGGGAGGGTTGGCTGAAACCTCTGGTTGATGCTGGTATCGATCTGCAGCACGTGATGGTTGTTGAGTTCGGTCTCACGGCTGCAAAGGGCGCCTATCAGGTGCCGTACGCCATAGACCCAACGCTCCCGGTCGATGAGGATGAGCAGAAGGCATATTACTGCGCCTTCTTCTCGCAATACGGCACATCTTTCAGAGGCGTCTGGGTCTGGTTGGCTATGGGCTACCTTCCCAACCCGGGCCGATTTGAGGAGATGTATAACCCGATTGGCCGGAAAGCTGAAACCGTTATTCGTGAGTTCTATCGAGAAGGTACGCTCACGACATGTGAGAATCGGTCAGACGCGGCGACCGGCGGCTGATTTTCGCTCCATTCGACAAATTCTCTGATGTAGCTTCTTCTTTGCTCGTTGACAAAGAGGCGAAGATAGGCTATCTGTAGACTGTAATCACATCGCAGCCGCCCGGCCGTCGTCAATGCGACCTCTCACCGAGTCAGACGGCTTGTATCTCGTTCGCTGGGCACTACGTTTCATTTAGCATGGTTGCGGGACTCGATGAGATCAACCAATACATCTACATCTTCAGGTCCGTTGCCGTGGATGCAAGTCCGAAAGGAGGTGACAGACGGGGACCGTCGACACCGCGGGCTTTGGGAACGACTACGCCGTCGTTTGGTTAGCATGGAACGCTCGCACAAACTACGGCCGATCTGCGGAAAATCGTCGCTGGCAATTAGGGGAGGACGTGTATGCGTCGAGATACGCTAGTAGCCCAATTGTGGGCAGAATTCGTTGGCACTTTCATTCTGATCGTATTTGGTGATGGTGTCGTTGCGGCCACCGTCTACGCCTCACGACTGACAAATCCAGAGGGTCTGCAGTGGCAAGCATATGACTGGAATACGATCGCATTTGGATGGGCATTTGCGGTCGTATTCGGCGTCTATGTCGCCGGCGGCATTACCGGTGCGCACATCAATCCGGCCGTAACTTTGGCGGCGATGGCGCGCAGAACGCTATCAGCCAGCCGGGGTGTGCTCTGGATGGTCGCACAGGTCGTGGGTGCGTTCGCCGGTGCGCTGGTTGTCTGGGTTGCGTACAAGGGTGACTTCAACACTGGCTGGCAAAATGTCTTCTACACCTCTGCAAGCCCGAACTATGGCGGGATGCAGTGGAACAGCTACCTCGTTGAGTTCATCGGCACCTTCTTCCTCGTGCTCTTTATCTATGCCATCGTCGACAACGTACGAAACCTTGGACCTGGTGCAAACCTCTGGCCGTTCATGGTTGGTATGGCCGTTCTGGCTATCGGTCTCTCACTTGGTGGGCCGACGGGTTATGCCATCAACCCGGCTCGTGACTTTGGACCGCGGCTCTTCTCTGGTCTTTTCCTATCGGGCGACAACATGGCATGGGACGATATGTACTTCCTGGTGCCGATCATCGGACCGTTACTCGGTGGTGTCGCTGGTGCGTTCTTTTACGACTTCGGAGTGAAACCATTCCTACCGCTCCCGCATGAGGAGGAGCCAGAACCGCGCGGTGCTGATGTTGCACACGAGACCGGAACTGGTGACTAGGGATTGTTATCTATACAGAGCGGAAGGACGGTGTGACCCAACACTGAAGCCCGCTCTTCATCGAATCTTCGCTGAGGGGCCAGGCTGAAAGAAGGGTGATGTCCATGGCAGATACTCAAAAATACGTTGCTTCGATCGACCAAGGTACGACCAGCACGAGGTGCATGATCTTCGACCACAGCGGCAACGTTGTGGCGATCGAGCAGACAGAACACGAACAGATCTTCCCGCAGCCAGGTTGGGTCGAACACCGGCCCGGCGAGATCTGGCGCAATACCCAGGCTGTCATTCAAGATGCGCTGAGCAAGAGCCTGGTTCGCAAGAACGATCTTGTGGCAGTGGGGATAACAAATCAGCGCGAGACAACGGTTGTCTGGGACAAACGCACCGGCGAGCCGCTCTATAACGCCATCGTTTGGCAAGACACGCGCACTGATCAGATCGTCAACCAGCTGGCGCGCGACGGTGGCCAAGACCGGTTCCGTGAGAAGACAGGCTTACCGCTGGCGACGTACTTCTCGGGACCGAAAGTGCGCTGGATTCTCGACAATGTGAACGGCGCCAGAGAGTCCGCCGAGGCAGGCAATGCCCTCTTTGGGAACGTCGATTCATTCCTTGCCTGGTGGTTGACGGGCGGGCCTGATGGTGGCATCCACGTGACCGACGTGACTAATGCCTCCCGTACCTTGCTCATGGACCTCCACACCCTGGATTGGGACGATGAGATCCTTGATATCATCGGGATTCCACGGCAAATGCTGCCCGAGATTCGGTCGTCCAGCGAGGTCTACGGGACCGCCACAGGCGTGCTCGACGGTATCCCGGTTGCAGGCATGCTTGGCGACCAGCAGGCGGCGACGATGGGCCAGGTATGTTTCAACGTCGGCGAGGCGAAGAACACCTACGGCACTGGTAACTTCATGATCTACAACACTGGCGAAGAGATCGTGAAGTCTGACAACGGCCTACTGACAACGGTCTGCTACAAGCTAGGCGATCGGCCGGCGGTCTATGCGCTTGAAGGTTCAATCGCCGTTACCGGATCGTTGGTGCAGTGGCTGCGCGACAATCTCGGCTTGATCAAATCCGCGCCAGAGATTGAAGATCTAGCCAAGACGGTCAACGACAATGGCGGCATCTACTTCGTGCCAGCATTCTCGGGTCTGTTCGCTCCCTACTGGAGGAGTGACGCTCGTGGAGCGATCGTCGGCATGACCCGCTACGTCAACAAGGGCCACCTCGCCCGCGCCACGCTCGAGGCAACTGCCTATCAAACGCGTGAAGTTGGCGAGGCAATGGAAGCTGACTCTGGATCGTCACTGGCCGAGCTCAAAGTTGACGGCGGTATGGTCTACAACGACTTGCTCATGCAATTCCAGGCAGACATCCTGGGCGTCTCGGTCGTGCGACCAAAGGTGGCCGAGACAACAGCGCTTGGTTCCGCATATGCGGCCGGTCTTGCGGTCGGGTTCTGGGACAATCTCGACGACCTCAGGCAGAACTGGATCGAAGACAAGCGCTGGGAACCTCGCATGGCAGAGGAAGATCGCAAAAAGTACTTCCACAACTGGAAGCGAGCGGTTGAGCGCACGTTCGACTGGGTAGAAGACGAGCCCTCCTGATAGCATCGGGGCTGGGAGGCTCGCTTGAGTTTCCCAGCCCGCTCCACTCTGACAGCTCCGTACTTGGAACATAACCGGATCTGAATTGGACTTGACGATGCGACGATCTGAACAGCTGCTCAATCTCGATCAGACCTTTGACGTGCTCATCATCGGTGGCGGCGCGACAGGCCTTGGAATTGCGATTGACAGTGCATCTCGCGGCTTTTCGACGCTGCTCGTTGAGGCGCGCGATTTTGCTCAGGGGACGAGTTCCCGCAGTACAAAGCTGATCCACGGCGGCGTGCGCTATCTTGAGCGTGGCGATATCAAGCTGGTACGCGAGGCATTGCACGAGCGCGGACGGCTCGTTCGTAACGCGCCGCATATCGTTCACGAGCTTCGCTTCCTCGTGCCCAGTTATGAGTGGTGGCAATTGCCGTACTACTCCGCTGGGCTGATCACGTATGACTTGCTGGCCGGCCGCTTGCGCCTCTCGTTCTCACGACCGATGACGTCTGAATCTGCGGCCAAGATTGTTCCAACCGTTGAAACCGATGGATTGATGGGCGGAGTCATTTATAGCGATGCCCAATTCAACGACACCCGGCTGGCGATGATCATGGCACGGACGGCGATAGAGCAGGGTGCAACGTTGCTCAATGCTGCACCGGTTCGCTCACTCTTGAAGTCACGTGGGCAGGTCGTTGGCGCAGTGGTGGAAGATCTCGTTGAGGGAAAGCGGATCGAGGTCGGTGCCCGCGCGGTCATTAATGCGACGGGCGTCTTTTCAGATGAGATCCGGCTGATGGATGATCCACAAGCTTCGAAGATAATGGCGCCTGGGCAAGGAGTCCACCTGGTATTTGACCGGAAGTTCCTGCCAAGTGACGTTGGAATCCTGATTCCCAAAACGGACGATGGACGGGTTGTCTTCATTCTCCCATGGCAAGGTAAGACACTGGCCGGTACGACCGATACCGAGCTACCGGATCCTGTGATCGAGCCCAAGCCGCTTGAGGAGGAAGTCGACTTCATTCTGCGGCATGTTGACAAGTACCTATCAGTGAAGCCGGAGCGTAGCGACATCCTGAGCATGTGGGCCGGTCTCAGACCACTGGTGCGGCCGCAAGACAGCGCCGACGGAAGCTCAACTGCGGCGCTCAGCCGTGACTACACGTTGCTAGAGAGCGCTTCGGGCTTGGTGACGATTACGGGCGGAAAGTGGACCACCTATCGCGCGATGGCGGAAGACACTGTCGATCATGTCGCCGGTGTGGCAGGCCTGCCGAAGCGACAATCCCGGACGGCCGATCTCAAGCTGTACGGTGCCGGTGGAACCATCCCGAGGTGGCAGGAGTTCGGAGCGTTGCCCGCCGAAATTGAACACTATGAGTCTGAGTTTGAAGGTGATCTGCATCCCCGTCTGCCATATAGCATGGCGATGGTCGCGTACGTCATTGACAATGAGATGCCCGTGGTCTTGGAAGATGTGCTCTCTCGGCGGGTGCGTGCGCTATACCTGGATGCTCGCGCCGCGGAAGAGGTAGCACCGAAGGTTGCCGAACTCATGGCCGAGCGCCAGGGGCATGACCGGCGCTGGATCGATGATCAGATCGCCGAATTCCAGGCTCTGGCTCGCGATCACTACATCAGGGGAGATGAGACGCAGGCGGACGACTGAGAGTGGTTAGCCCTCACGTCCGCCTGGATGCCGAGCTAGAGCCGCGCAATGCGACCGAAATTCCAGCCTTCTCGCTCTGAGCGACGCTCAAGCTGGCCGAGGTGCTTGCAGCAGTTGGTGTAGAGGTAGCCGGCACACTCACATTCCCAGCCATCGGACTCGCGTGTTTGATGGTAAATCACATCAGGATCCGTCTGTGAAAATGTGTAGTAGCACTGCTGCGGCTCGACCACATAGGTTCGGACTCCGAGCCTTCGCGCACGCGACCGGGCCTCGATCTGGCGCGCGGGCAGAGGCTTGAGTTCTGGAGCCTTGGTAGGGCTCCAGGGCGAGTAGGTCGTCACCATCTGGAGCTATCCTTTCTCTTCGGCCCTTGATTCACGAATTTCGCAATCATGGCCGATTTCCTTCACACTTACACAGAGAATTATACCAAATATGTGACAATCAGGCAAAAACATTCGTGCTTGATCTGCCCCAGAACATCGGCAAAATCCAGCTCTCAAACTCCATTTCAGACTCTAGCTTGCTACCGTCTCTGCCATCTGCGGGACACCGCTTTCCTCGTGCAATCGCAGCAACTGGAAGCCCAGTGGTACCGTCGCGATTGATGTGAAAGCAAAGGCGATCGCGGAGATGGCAATGTAGCCGGAGATGAATCCAATTGGCATGGTACTGGCAAGACCTAGGGCTATCGCTCGATTGCGACTCAAAACCCCAGATTTGGCCGCTCCGACAGCCAGAAGGATGAATCCAATCACAAGTGCGGGACCGCTGAGGTTGATGACGTTCGAGGGGATGATCTGGGCACTGTCCATCATCTGACCGGCAACAGCTCGGGTATCAGCGTCCGTGAGTTGAAAGCCAGCGAAGTAGACTCCATTGAAAAAGAAAGGACCAAGCAGCCCGACGATCGTGACGACGCCACCCCATCGACCTAGCCCCGGGCGGCGATTCGTGATCAGCTGAGCAAGGCCAATGACGGCCAGAAGGAGAAGCGCGAGGCCCGCGACGATGCCGTCGAACGTGATCGATGCTCGGGTGTGATTCTCCGCCATGGCATTGACATAGTCGATGCCTTTGGCATGGTAAATACCTATTGAAAAGAGTGCAGTAATCGTGAGAAGAAGCGGACCGACGATGAGACAAACGCCGGTCACAAGGCGGCCCGGAAAACCCCGGGCTGCGGATTCTCCGTCGAGCATGGAGATCCTAGAAGATTGGGATTGATCAATGGTGGCCACGAACCGACTCCTTTCGGTTAAACGACATTGTAATGAATAGTATATGATTAAAAAATGAACACGTCAAGACCATATCGGTCACACCGGCGCAAGATGCAGGCCGAAGCGACACGGCACGCGATCATCGCGGCTGCACGCAAGCTGTTCGCGCAGAATGGCTACGCGGCGACGACATTGGACGCCATCGCTGCTGAGGCTGGCGTCTCTGTACCAACCATCTATACAAGCGTCGGATCCAAGCTCGCCATTGTGCATGCGTTGGTGGAATTCGTGAACGAGGAAGCCGACATCGAGGCGAACGACCGCATTCAGATGGCGGCTCGTACCCCGCGGGAACTGATTGCTGCAAACGTTCACTTGACCCGAGTCCTAAACGAGCGCTGTGGCGACATTATCAGTGCGATCTCTTCCGCAGCTGAAATCGACCCGAACGCGGGCTTTGCGCTCCAAGAGGGTCGTGAGTTTCACCGCAATGGGGAGCGTGCTGTCGCTAGGAAGTTAGCCTCGATGGATTCCGTACGCACTGACCTCTCCGTCGAAAAGATGGCCGCGATCCTCAGCACGACGCTGTCGTATGAAACGTGGCGCCTGTATTCGACACTGGAAGGGTGGGCATTCGACGAGATTGAGGCCTTGCTCACCGAAATGCTCATCCAGTGCCTGCTTGTGGCTGACTAGCTTATCTGGTCCCACCCCTGGCAGCACCTAACTGCACCAACACACAGATA
>CAYNTE010000041.1:0-13772 GCA_964399615.1 uncultured Thermomicrobiales bacterium | reverse complement strand
CGTTCGGCGGCGTCGATCAGATTCTGAATCAGATGGACCTGACCGACTCAATCTATGACGGCGTAATTCCTTAGATGGCTTCGTAGCTGGGGAAGGAGGAGGCCTGAGTCGCAGCATACGTGCCGTGGCTCGAATCCCTTATAGTCAAATATTTCGTGAGTTCGGATTGCAAAAGCATTGACGTACATGGAATTTGGGTTCAGAATGGAAGGTGCTCAAAACTCGCAGTCGCTTCGGGGGGTTACGCATGGTGTCCAAAGTTCGGAAATTGTCCGCGATCATTATGATCGCCGGACTTCTCTTTGTGCCTACATTTGCAAGTGCTGTCGGACCGTCAGGGCAGATTACTACGACGGGGGCCCCGCCAGCGCCTGCGCAACCGTTGTCGTATGACCCGAACGGCATGAAAGGATTCGGCAACGCCGACCCAACTTCGAATCTGACGATTATGGAACCGCCAACTGCCAACAATATGGGTACGGCCCAGCTCAGCTACCCGATCACTGTGCCTCCCGGTCGTCAAGGCATGCAGCCCAATCTCTCCATCAATTACGGCTCGGGCAACGGCAATAGCTGGGTAGGGTATGGCTGGAATCTCGCAGCGCAATCAATCGAAATCGATACGCGATGGGGTGTTCCTCGTTATGACGACGAGAAGGAAACGGAGTCCTATCAGCTCAACGGTTCTCAACTCACGCCGCGTGCATACCGAGATGGTCTAGAAGACCGGAATGACTCTGGCGCTAAGACCTTTCATATGCGCGTGGAATCTAAGTTTGATCGCATCATTCGTCATGGCACAGGGCCCACCAACTATTGGTGGGAAGTAACCGACCAAAACGGCACCCACTACTACTTCGGAGCAACCTCGACATCAAACGGGCCGATTGATTCGGCAACATTAGCCGATGCTGACGGCAACCTATTCAAGTGGGCGCTCGCAGAGGTCGTCGATATCAGCCTCAACAGCGTCATGTACCACTACCAGAAGCTATCCGCTCCAGCTGCGGAAGAAACGACTGGCGATAATGCCGTGGTTGGCGATCAGCTCTATTTATCAAGCATCAACTACACGGGATCACACCTCGGTTCCACCTACACGCCAGGCAAATACTCGCTCACATTCACGCGAGAATCAGGTCGGCCTGACGTGTTGGTAAGCGGCCGTGGCGGATTCCTCATCGTCTCTGCAGAGCGACTTTCCAAAATCGAAGTGAAGTTTCAGGATCAAACGATCCGTACCTATCAACTGGACTACGAAATCGGCCCATTCCAGAAGAGCTTGCTCACCGCCATTGGCGAATACGGTGCAGACGGATCTGAGTTCGGCACGCACAGTTTCACCTATTACGACAATGTCAGCGATCCTAACAGCGATAATTACAATGGATTCCAGAACCCCGAGGATTGGAATACGCATGACGACAGTGTTGATCTCGGCCATCTCTGGGATGGAGATACCGCTACTGCCCTGAGCGGTGCGGTGAGTTCATCCTTTGGTGCCCACTCCTATGTCGGATTTGCCCCACTCAACCCTGGCAAGGTGTTGTCGGGTGGAGCGGCAGGTGGTGGCGACTTCAGCAACAGTCACTCGATCCTCGAGATGCTTGACATTAACGGTGACAATCTCCCAGACAAAGTGTTTGAAGAGGATGGCACGATCTATTACCGGCTGAATCAGTCCGGACCAGATGGTGGCACCGTATTCGGCGACAAGGTAGAGATCACTACCCTGCACACGCTTTCAAGAGAGGAATCCTCTTCGGGATGGATAGGTCCCGAAGCGTACTTTGGCGCGAACGCTGTTTATCACCATACCTGGGTGAATTCCAGAGGAACCGTGTACTTCAAGGATGTGAACCAGGACGGCATGATCGACCTGGTTGACAACGGCACAGTCCGGTTCAACCACCTCGAAAATGGAAAACCCGTATTCACGACCGACAGCGATGACACAACCGTCCCGATTAGTAGTGGCTCGATTGACCTCGAAGGGTTGTTCTCGGACTGGCTCGAAGAGCAGAAGGAGCGCTACGACCGTCAGATAGCGATGTTCCCGTTGGTTGATACTGTGCGTCGTTGGGTTGCGCCATACGCGGGTACGGTTGCGATCCGCGGAAATGTCGCACTGATGCAGGATACATCGGGGAAAAGTGACAGTTACGAGTCGGCTGATGGCGTGCGTGTGGCGATTCAACACAATGCGACAGAACTGTGGTCGACCACGATTGAAGCAGATGACTTCTCACCCCATCCGCCAAGCGGTGTGGATGACATTACCGTCGCGAGAGGCGATGCGATCTATTTCCGGGTGCAGTCACGTAATGATGGTCGATTCGATCAGGTCGACTGGCAACCGACGATTGAGTATTTGAATGTTCCAGAGCGTACTGACGTCAATGGATTAGATCCGTATACGTTTAACGCCGGCGAAGAGTTCACGTTGGCAGGTCGACCGAACATTGGTCTGACATTGCCCAACAAAGGCACGGTCAATCTGACTGGGATTCTGAACAAGTCCGCCAGCACGACCGACGACCTAACAGTGCAGCTATTTAGAGTTCCCAAGGACGAGGACCTCAACGACGAAGACCGTCCAGATCCAATTCTGATCACCGAGATTCCCGTTGCGTGGGATGCCACCGGTGAGATTCCCATCACCTACACGGGACTGCAAATCAATGCGGGCGATCAGGTTCGCGTGCATATAAAGATCGGCTCACGTATCGATCTCTCGACGATAACGTGGAATCCGCGATTCCACTACACGACGATTGTCTCAAACGATCCGAGTCAACCGGCCCCGCCGGTACTGAACGCCGATGGCGACCCGCTGGTCGTGTTCGATGCGCCATATTCGATGAATACCTATCCAACTTCGAGCCTCGCAACTCCATTGGAACCCTGGGAGAATCCCAAAAACGGCACAGTGCTCGGTCTGTACTCACTAAGTCCTGGATTCCCCGCTGGCGAGATGGTGGTTACTGCGAAGCGCCCGATACCGGCGGATCCCGACGAGGACTTTGATCCAGTTGTCGGCCGAACGGTTATCCAGGTTCTTCCAACGGACTCTACAGGTCTGACAGCGTTTTCGATTGATCTTAGTGGAGTAGACGAGGACGATGTCGTCTACTTCGAGGCTACGATAGCGAACCCGTATCTTGTGCCGTTTGTGCAGGATCTCGAAATGGGCCAGCTGCTCGACACATCAACTGGTCACCTGACCGAGATCGTGCCTAGCGCTCTCTATACGACCGTCCCTCCGGGCTTCTTTGGCCAGGCATATCGAGGCTGGTCCTACGCGGGCTATAACGGGGACGGAGCGAAGGCCACCAGTCCGATCGATGAATCTGCCTTCGAATTCGATAGGGACAATTATCCCGACGGCCCCGATGATGCGCCGCCAACAGATGAAACCCAATTCGATTGGGACAACTTCGATTCGTTCAACAACACACTCCAAGGCGACGCTTTCCCCTTCTTCCCGTCGCCGAAGGACAATGCCTGGAATGGTCCAGATCAATTCATGTGGGTTCGGGCGGAAGGTATCAGCAGTTCACGCTTCGGCCCAGACTACATACCTGAGCCGACGCTCGAGTCATTTGATCATGGTTCTGGCGCCCGCGGAGTTGTCCGCGAGAGCGACGGCGATCAAGATTCCATTGGTGTTGGAGCGGTAGTCTTCGGAGCTTCGTTCGCTTCAGGCTCCTCCGATGGACACGTTGACTTTCTCGATATGAACGGCGACGGCTACCCGGATATCGTGACGGATTCGGCCGTACAGTACACCAAACCTCTCGGCGGCCTCGACGAGTCGAGCACAGAGCAGGTCATAATCTCACCAGTGCGCACAAGCCACACCTGCGCTCGTGTGCTCGGTATTAGTGGCGACGTTGCCGAGTTCAAGCAGGGTCCGACCGGTAAGGTCAACGCCTCACAAGCTTCACAATCGAGTTCCGGTCAGACCCGGTCGTCAGCTAACAATAAGAATTCTTCGTCCAAGAAGAATGCCGGCTCTACCAGCTCCCAACCCAAGGAAAACTCGGCCAAGCTGAGCTTCTCGGCATCCTTCTCGGACAATGAATCACAGACGAACTATGCACATACACCTGGCTGCGATATCGCTCCGGAGACTCCGAACCCGATCGTCAGTGACTTGATCGACATAAACGGTGATGGGTTGCCTGATCGCGTGCGAACTGACGATGCCGGCGACCTCATGGTTGCGTTCAACCTTGGATACAGCTTCACCGGATGGGTTAAGTGGGGTGAAGCGACCATCGACAAAGGTTCGAGCAGCGCTATCGGCTTTGGCGCTGGCTTGGGATTCACCGTTGGCCCCTATGCATTCGCCGGTGGTGTCTCGTTCACAATGAACACCAGCATCGCCGAGGAATCGTTCGTCGACATCAATGGCGATGGTCTAGCTGACCATCTCACGACTGGTGATGGCAGCCACCTCAAGGTTGCGATCAATACTGGCGATGGTTTCGCCTCGAGCGTCAATTGGATGAACGCGCTCGACGAAGATATCGCCGACTCTACGTCGAAGGGCCAGGGCGGCGGCGGCACGGTAATGATTCCCATCGGCCCACTATGTGAATTCGGTTGCTACATCATCATCAACCCCGGTGCCGAGGGCAGCGAGTCGTTGTCGCGCCAGGAATCGATGCTCCATGATGTCAATGGCGACGGCTATCCAGACGACCTGGAAAGTCAAGACGACAGCAACATGCAGGTGGCGCTGAACACTACTGGACGCACCAACCTGCTTAAGTCAGTCTCGAATCCGCTTGGTGGCTCAATGGAGCTGGAGTATGAGCGCGACGGCAATACGACCGACCAACCGAACTCGCTCTGGGTGCTTTCGAAGCTGACCGTAGATGATGGCGTCCACACTGTGGACAGTGCCGGAACGGACTCCGATGGCGCCGACACGTGGCTGACAACCTTCGAGTACGAAGACAACGTCTACAACTACCTTGAGCGGGTGTTTTATGGATACGCGACCGTGCGCGAGGAACAGCGGAGGCCAGACACCAATGTCGTCTACCGCACGATCGTTCGCGAGTTCCTCAACGATAACGTCTACAACAAGGGACTGCTCGCACGGCAATACATCCTGGACGAATCGGGCAATACATACGACGAGAAGGTCAACACGTACCGGCTCTGGGATGTCATGGCCGATGCCGAACTGTCTGATCCCGGGAGCACCTCGGCAACGGTCTTCCCGCAACTGATCAAGATCGAACATAACTACTTTGAGGGTGGGTCTACAGCGCAGAAGTCGACCTTCACGGCCTATCAATATGACTCCCTGGGGAACGTCACACAGTCATTTGATGCCGGTGAACCGGATCCGAGCGATGACCTGATCGTCAATGTCGGCTTCCCCGATACCTGCACGGATACCTACGTGTACGACGTGCCAACGTCGATCAAGATCACGGATCACGAGGGCAATGTACTACGCGATCGAGAGAGAACGGTGCCGTGCAACCTTGGTGTGCCAACGGAGATCAGACAGCAGATCGGGAATGGTGAGCTAGCAACAACGAATTTGTCCTACTTCGACAACGGCAACGTGAAGACGATCACCTGGCCGCAGAATCAAAGTGGCCAGCGCTATTCGTTGACCTACGAGTACGATCCAAGCGTCCAGACTCACGTCACCAAGATGACCGATAGCTTCGGCTATCAGTCGACCGCGACCTACAACTTGCTGTATGGCTCTCTGGCCAGTGAGACTGACATCAATGGCAATGTGACGAGCTACGTCTACGACCAGTTTGGTCGCTTGACGAACGTTACCGGGCCGTATCAGCAAGGTGGATCGACGCCGACGACGGCGTTTGAATACCACCTGCCAGGTTCAGGGGTGCCGGTTGCCTGGACGTCTGCAAAACACATCGACATGCTGAATCCGGGAGAGACGATCGACACGGCTCAGTTCGCTGATGGATTGGGACGGATCATTCAGACCAAGCGGGAGGCAGACCTCTTTGCTTCGGTTGATGCTACTTCGCCGCAGCACGTCATGATCGTCTCAGGCTGGCAACGTTACGATTTCCTCGGCCGCATTATCGAGCAATATCATCCAGTGACCGAGCCGATAGGGCAAATCGGTACGTTGAATCCGAATCTCGACAGTGTCGATCCAAATGTGACCACGTATGACGTAATGGACCGCGTGACGAAGGAGGTGCATCCTAGCGGGACTATCGACACCTATGCGTATGGATTCGGTCAGGACAGAGCGGGCCGGACAATGTTCCAGACGCGCTGGACCGACGCCTTGCAACATGATCGCGACTACTTCCACAATGTCCGCCGCAAGCAGACCTCGCTTCGAATGTTCCAGGAGGATGAGAATCCAGGATCGGCGATTTGGACGAGTTACACGTACAACCCGCTAGGCGGACTCGTCTCGATCACCGACGCCGAGAACAACGTCACCAGCATGACCTACGACATGCTCGGACGCCGAACTTCAACCAACAACCCGAATGCTGGGTTGACTGAGCTTCGCTACGATCCCGCCTCAAATGTGATTGCGAAGATTACGTCGAACCTGCGTGCCGAGGGACAGCAGATCAGTTATGGGTATGACTTTAATCGTCTGCAGTCGATCAACTATCCGGACTTCCCAGAGAATAACGTGAGCTACACCTACGGTGAGCCAGGTGCAACGGACAATCGTGCCTCGCGCATCACATTGGTGACCTATGAAGCTGGTTCGCAGGAGCGCTTCTACGGCAAGTTGGGCGAAGTCGTCAAGCAAATCGATACTGTCGTGAGCCAGACCGGCCCAGGACCAGGCGTCTACACAACCGAGTTCTCATACGACACTTGGGATCGTCTCGGGACCGTTGTCTATCCCGACGGTGAGGTGCTGACCTACACCTATGACCACGGTGGCAAGGTGAACCACGTCTCCGGCGAGAAGGCCGGCACGACCTATCCGTATGTCGATCGCCTGGAATACGACAAGCACGATCATCAGAAGTATCTGGTGATGGGTAATGGCGCGACCACGCTCTATTCCTATGCCGAAACATGGCTCGGTCTCATCCATCAGAACACGATGTCAGGACCGAAGCCGCTTCAAGACACGGCCTATCAATACGACTCGGTTGGAAATCTCCTCAAGTCGGATAACACCATCCCGGTGCCCCCGCCTTCGGAGTATGGTGGACCGAGTCTTCAAAACTATGAGTACGACGATCTCAATCGCCTCAAGTCGGCCGATGGCGCGTACCAGTACAGCCCGAACAAGGCTCAGAAGTATGATCTCGACTTCTCATATGACGTACTCGGAAACATCACGTCGAAGGTCCAGAAAGCGGTCACGATCCAGCCATCTGGCAAGGAGAAGGTGCTCGATAAGCTCAGTTATAACCGGAGCTACGCCTACGAAGCCGCGCAACCAAACGCCTTGACGCACATCACCGAGCAACGAGGAAATAATGGGAATGGACGCGGTGGAGGGCCGAAGACGGGTGGCCTGACCTACATCTACGATCAGAACGGTAACCAGCTGGGCTGGGACGACGATAACACCGGGCAGCGACGCACGATCGTTTGGGACGAAGAGAATCGTATGCAAAGCCTGGCGGACAACGGCCGGACGTTCACGTTCGCTTACAACGACGTCGGGCAACGCATTAAGGAGCGGGGTATGCAAGGCGAAACTGCCTATGTGAACCCGTTCTTCACCGTTCGCAATGGCACACAAGAGATGAAGCACATCTTCCTTGGCACTCGCCGGATCGCGTCTCAGCGTGCGATGGCGGATGGCACGTTTGAACACTTCCAGTACTTCTATCATGCCGACCGGCAAGGAAGCGCCAACTACATCACCGATGAGAATGGCCAGGTCTATGAGCATCTGGAGTACTTCCCGACCGGAGAAGCGTGGATAGAGGAGCAGAGCAATCAATGGCGTGTCCAGCACCTCTATACCGGTCAGAAGTGGGATGAGCAGACTGGGCTTTACTACTATGGAGCTCGGTTCTACGACCCAAGAGTGAGTCAGTTCCTGTCATCCGACCCACAATTCATGAAACAACCGGCGCAGTCATTGACCGACCCGATGTTCCTCAACACCTATGCCTATGTGAACAACAATCCATCTACGCTCGTTGACCCGAGTGGCGGTGCGGCACGTAGCGTAAGCAACAATCCTGTCGTGCGAAGTATCCAGACTCGAATCAATAGAATGACCAGCGCTACTCGAACAAAAGTCCAAAAGGTAGCGACCAAGCTCGTCAAGAGATCTCGCACATTTGGACAGCGCCTACTGATCGGGAAGAAGGCCCAGCAGACAAAGGCGACGGCGCAAGGTCGGTTCACCCAAACACATGGCATATCGCACGCCGACTTCGTCAAGATGGTTGAGGAAAAGATCTATCCGCAGTATCGACCGAAGGTCAGTAAACTGGGATCCGAAGACAACCCACCAAGCAAGCTGGCGGTTCAGTTGTTCCTGATTAACAAGCGTGGCATCGGCAAACAGATCTGGAAGGGTATTACCTACTCACCGGTCTTGGTCAGCTTCGAATTCAGTCGTAGTGAAGTCTCATTCAGTGCATTGGGATCGGATCAACTCAACGAGAAGTGGAAGATCACACGCAAATTCGGTGGAGGAGCGCACTCCAAGAAGTCTGGCAGCTGAGGTAAACGAATTAACGGGTCGTGAGAACAATCCCACGACCCGTTATTTCATCAGTTCTCCTCGTAGGTCCGAGTGAACCTTTTCTGCGGAAGCGACGGGATTCGAACCCGCGATCTCCACCTTGACAGGGTGGCGTGTTAGGCCGCTACACTACGCCTCCAGACCGCCAAAGAAGCCTACCAAGGGGGCACAGACGAGTCAAGCATTTGGGACGGCATTTGGATCGGGTGGAGTAGGACTCTGACGTCGTAATATGCGCATCGCTAAATATCGCTCATCCGGCCCGATAACCCGCAAGACGATCCCGAGCACCACCGTCGTCCCAACAGCCGCACCAATCTGCCGCAGTGACGACGTGTCGTAGACCAATCCAACGCCGAGTCCAACGGCAGTGCATACCAGAGGCTTCCAGGCCCGCTTGACGAACCTGGCATCGAGCACCCGTACCGTTGATTCACGAGAGATGACTACCAGCGCAGCCAGAATCACCACTTCGGTCACGATCGTATTCACGGCCGCGGCCATCGTGCCGAAAATCGGAATCGCGATAATGTTGGCCACAACGTTGTAGCTAAATGCGGCGACAAACGCCGGGACAAGCTTTCGCTGCTGGCCGCGTGCTATCAGCACATACTGATAGGCGCCGTTGACGAATGAGAGCGGAGCAAACAGGACTAGCACGCGCAGCAAGTTCGCAGCATCGGGCAAGTACTCCTGTCCCGCCAGAATCCGGATAGCAAACTCTGACCCAGCCGCCGCCGCAACCGTTGCGAGGCAGGCAAGGATCAGCAGCAAATACGCGGTTCGATGATAGGCACGCTGGATGGCATCGTCATCGTGCGCACGCTGAGCGAGGATCGGAAAGACCGCCAGGGTGGCATAGGCAGGAAATATGGTCAGCAGATTGATCAGTTTGTAGGACGCGTCATAGATCCCTAACTCAGTCGCGCCGTCAACGGCTTCGATAATGAAGACATCTATGCGAAAGAAGAGACTAACCAGCAGGGCGTTGACGAGCAATGGCCAGCCCTCACGTGCCAGTTCGAGCATCGATGCTGTTCCCGACCACCACCTGATCCGCCCGAGTTCTAGACGTCTCCAGATGATGACAAAGACAGCTGCCGACAATGTACTGGTGACAAGGGCCGCAAGCGCAACGCCAGCAACACCAAGTGCTGAAGCTCCGAGCGCCACGGCCAGCGGCGCGCGCGTGACCGATATGCCAATGTTCACCCAGGCGGCTAGCTCCATTCGCTCCTGACCGTTGAGCACGGAGTTGATTGCCTCAGCGAGACTCGATGGGATGATCGATGCCATCAGCAGAATTGTCGCGATGAACGCCGCCTTGCTCGCGGACGATGCCAGGGAGAGCGCGCCAAAGTAGGTCAGCACCGGGAGCGTTGCAATGGCAAGGACGCCCCAGCGAAAGATGGTTGTCGACCCGATGAGCTCCGCAGCCCGGCCCGGTTCGCGTGCCACGTCCCGCGTGATCAGCAGGCCGAGACCAAAGTCAGTGATCGTCTTGACATACAGCCAGATCACCACGGCGAGCGCGTACTGCCCGTTGCCTTCAGGGCCAAGCAAACGAAGTAATGCGATCGCGACGACTAAGTCAACGCCACGGATCATGAACTGAGAGATGATCGGCAGGGCACTATTGCGGAAGACCCGTCTGGCGGCATCCTCTGGAGGTTTGCCCGCAACCCGCAGTCCGAACCGTCCGAAGATGATGACGCCAATTGCACCGATCAGGGCGACGAGTATCAGGGCTGCGATTGTTGACGGTTGTTGAAGGTAAGCGACCATGATCTAGATTTTGGAGATGAAGAGAACGAGAACAAAAGCAAGCATCGAAAAGAGGATGAGGTAGAAGACTCCGGCGATCAGATAGATCCAGAGCCGTGGATGGCGCTTCAGCAGCCCGTCTCGTTGATCAGAATCATGTTCCAAGGTCGGTAGCGCTCACTTCAGCGTCGGAACGTAGTCATCGCTCGTCTCATTTTGCCACTCTTGATCGATTCGAGAATTGTTGGCCCGGGCTAGCCGGCGAGAACACGTTTGTATGCGGCGCGCGTCAATTCGGCCGTTCTGTCCCAACTGAACTGACGTGCGTTCTCATGCCCGAGACTAGCGAGCGATTTCCGCGCGGCGGCGTCACCTAACAAGCCTTGTATCGCTTCCGCAATCGACGCAGGGTCACTGGGATCACAGTAGGCTGCAGCATCACCGGCAACCTCGTGGAAGACCGGCAAGTCTGAACAGACGACTGGCAATCTTCTGATCTGCGCTTCCAGGATAGGCAAGCCGAATCCTTCGTCAAACGAGGGGCAGGCGACGAGCGTCGCTTTCCTGAAGCGTCGCTCGAGCTCCTGGTCATCGCCATCGGAGATCCAGGTGACCCACCCCTCATTTGCGCGCTTCCGAATCTCATTGATGATGTCGGCGGATTTCCAGCCTGCTCTGCCCACGATAGTGAGCCGGGCATCTGGATAGTGGTGTCGAACCTGAACCATTGCGTCGAGCAAGCCGAGGTGATTCTTTCGGGGCTGGACCGTTCCGACGATCAGGACATCAGGTTCGCTCACGACAGCGGAAGGTTCGATGTCTAGATTTTCCGGATGCCGCACACCATTGGGGATTGCAATCAATCGATCACGGGTTTCGGGATAGGCCTCTGCAACGTCTGCGGCCACGGCGGCCGAGACGCAGATGATCCCTGAAGCACGGCTCAGCGCTCGCGGCACAGCTTGACGTAAGTACCCCACCAGTGGTGGCTCTGAAAACTCTGGAAACTTCAGGTACGACGTGTCGTGGACGGTCACGATAGACGGGCACTTCGACGGCGGGACGACGAAATCCGGACCGTGAAATAGATCCAGCGGGCCGGTGAAGCGTTCCACGTTGATGGGTACGCCGAACCGGTGCCAGAAGATTGTCGAATATCTCTCCGAAACGGGCAGGCGGACAAATTCGCGCCAGCTACCGGGTGGAAGCCAGATCTGAAGGTTATCGATTCCCGATTGCTCGCTAGCAGCTACGACGGTGTAGGCATCATCTGAGTTCTGTCGCAGCAGCGCGCCGAGTAGTTCGCGAACATAGCGACCGATCCCAGCCTGCTGGTTGATCGCTGAGGTCGCGTCGTAGCCAATCCTCATGCCCTCGCACTCCGGCGGCGACGGTCGAAGAGATACACAATTGCCCCGATCACGACGATGCTCCAGTAGGCGATTCCACGGTCGAGCAGCGCAATCGATGCTGCGCCTGAATCACCCACGCTCAGGAGCTTCAATGCGATGATCATGCCACCCTCGACTACCCCGAGACCTGCAGGCGTAATCGGCACGACCGTGAGCAGGCTCGCCAGCAACGCCACGAAGAGCGCCTCGAACGGTCCAAGATGAATACCAAGCGACTGGGTGACTGCCCAGACACGGAGCCCTTCGAGCATCCAAACAATCAGTGTGATCCCGACCAGCGCCGGGAGTCCCTGACGTGAAAACGACGCAACGATGCCGCCCTCAAAACGCGTATAGACTGGCCGTACGCGCTCGGGCACGATCCGCTCTACGGTTCCTTGCAGCCAAATCAGACAGGCCATCCCTGCGATCCCGAGAACCGCGAGCGCAACGCCTCCGAAAAGAGGACCTTGAACCGATCCAGGGATCTTGGAGCCGAAGACGGGGACAATAGCCAGCATCATGAAGCTTACGAGCGCTAGCACGTCAATGAATCGCTCGGCAACGATCGTGCCGACTGTTCGTGCCCAGGATGGGCCCGCGTCACGTTTCAGCAAATACCCACGGTATGCGTCGCCCAGCTTGGCTGGCACCAGGCAGTTTGCGAACCAGCCGAGTATGTATATGCGTGAGAGACCGAGCACGCCGGGGAGCTCACCGTTAGCCTCCCGCTCTATTCCAGCGTTTCTCAGCAGGATGCGCCAGCGAGCAGCACGGAGTGGAAACGACCCATAATAGGCTGCGAATCCGAGCACAACGAACAGCGGATTGGCATTACGAACGTTGTCGAATATTTCACCAACGTTGAGATCGAGATTTCTAAACACAAACCCGACCACAGCAATGGCTATCACGAACGAAATCAATGTCTGACCAGACTTGAATCGTTCACCGAGCCGGAAGCGGCGTGAACTGTCGCCCTCGTTCGCTGCCTCGGACTCGCCAGGCACAATCTGTTTGCCCTTGATCTGCTCGCGATCGATCATGCTGCACTCAGGTCATTCGGAGCGGTCGATTGCTCGCGTATGCGCCAGTATGCGGCTGGAACGAATGCCCAGATCAGGCTCATGGTGATGCCAAGGTTGAGCACGTGCAGGTCCTCGACGATATTGTGCACCCCGACTGCAGTGATTACTCCGGCAGCGCTGAGGAGGAGTGCTCGGGTGAATCGATCGCTTGCTCGAACTGCGCCGATTACTGCCGCGATCCACAATCCGCCAATGAGAGTCAGGTAGGGGAGGAGCCCTAGGATGCCCGTTTCAGCGAGTGTGTGAATGTAGTAGTTATGAGCGTGGCCGCGAGAGAACCGAAACTCTTCCCGCACGTAAAAATCCGTGTAGCGCTCGTTAAAGTTGCCAATCCCGACGCCAGTAACTGGGTCGCTTTTGAACATATCCCAGCCAGCGTACCAGTGAGCCAAGCGCTCCATTGCCGCGAAATTGTCCGGCGTTATCGTAACGGTTCGCGGATTGACGAAAGCGAGGTCGGCCTGGGCAGACTCAGCTCGCTCGAGTATCGCCTCCGGAACAATGCCAGCGCCACCAGCCAATACCAGGATCACCAGCGTTGGCACACCGATTGCAACGATCAACCTGGTCAAGCGGTTGTAGAGTATTGCCACGACAAGTGCACCAGCGGTGACACCTAGCCAGGCGCCACGCGAGAGGCTAGCCAGGATCCCATTCAAGATGGCAAGCGTTGAGCCAATTAACAGCAGCCCGACCAGCGCTTCGATGACCACGCGCTGCCGTCTGTCACTGCTCGCGGACATTCCGCGATGTCGATCCTGACGGTAGACATGCAGATGTACATAGGCCCGTCCCAGCATCATCAGGCCGAAAATTGCCACCGGGAATAGC
>CAYNTE010000040.1:0-21222 GCA_964399615.1 uncultured Thermomicrobiales bacterium | reverse complement strand
CTGCACGATTTTCTTGATGGCATCTTCGATGTGCCGGCCGGTAAGCATCCCGTCATCTTGACCTTCGACGATGGACCAGTCAGCCAGTTCCGGCTCATCCCCCAGGATAATGGCCAGCTCCAGATCGACATGACGAGCGCAGTCGGCATCATGGAACAGTTCTTCATCGATCATCCCGACTTCGGCCACGGTGGCCATTTCGCCATCCTGCCCGACCGCACCTTCGCCTGGTCCGAGACCGACACCGCCGCACAAGACCAATTCCGCTACGCTCCGCAGAAGCTCGAGTGGCTGTTGTCGAAGGGCTATGAGATCGGCAACCACACCATGGATCACGCCAACCTTGCGGAAATTGGGCCAGAAGAAGTTGAAAAACAGCTCGCCGAAGCCAACGACATGATCCTCCAGGAAGCACCCGATGCCGACATCCGCGTCGTCACCCTCCCATACGGCGCGTATCCCAACGATGGCGACGACACCGTCTTCCGCGGCTTCACCTACAACGGCAAGGAGTACAGCTTCGACGCCGTCCTGCTTGTCGGCGCGAATCCCGCCGTCGTCCCCTGGAGCACCGAATACGATCCCTATGCCATCCCGCGTATCCAGGCATTTGATGAAGAGCTTGACAAGTGGTACACGTTCATCGAGGAGAACCCCGGTATAATCTTCACTAGTGACGGCAATCCTGATACCGTCACGATACCGGACGAAGTCGCTTGGGCGCTTGCAGATACGCTCGACGACACACAGCTCGGAGGCAGAGAGCTCATTCGTTATCTGAGCACTACGCCGTAATTGCATTCAGCACGATCACGGGGCCGCCGGCTCGTAGCAAATCCACAGACGCATACCGGGAGGTCAGAGAATTTCATGGTTCGACGTATCGTACTCGCACGCGAAATGGGCTATTGCTGGGGCGTCCGCCGCGCGCTCGATATCATCCAGCAGGCCGGAGAACCCGAAAACCGGGTCGCGACCATCGGCGACGTCATCCACAACCCGCAAGTCGTCGAACGCCTGCACCTCATCGGCGTCGATACCGCCCCGACCATCGCAGATGCTTCGACCACCGGCTACAAACGCGTCGCCATCACGGCGCATGGCGCCGGTCCCTACATGGCATCTGAGGCCAGCGAGCATGAAGTCGAGTTGATCGATACCACCTGCCCACTGGTCACCAAGGTCCAGCGTCTGGCCCAGAAGCTCGTCAAGCAGGGCTATTCCATCGTTATGTATGGCGATTCCTATCACCCCGAAGTCAAGGGGGTCATTAGTTGGTCGGGCACCAAGCGAGCCTATGCCGCAAAGAAGATCGTCGATCTCCCGTGGAATGCCCCGCGAGGTTCGCGCGATCCCGACGCCAACGTCCCGCCACGCAAAGTCGCGGTCGTCTCGCAGACCACCAAGAATACCGATGAGTTCCTGAAGTTCTGCAATGAGCTTTCGGCCTATGTCCTGCCCGAGGGCGGCGAGCTGCGCATCTGCAACACCATTTGCGAGCCGACCTACACCCGCCAGAATGCGCTCAAAGATCTTGCGCGTGAAGTCGATCTCATCCTGGCCATTGGTGGCAAGAAGTCCTCGAATACCGCCCGTCTCGCCGAGGTTGGCCAGCAGCTTGGCGTTCCCAGCTACCATATCGAGCGCCCCGAAGACATCCAGCCCGAGTGGCTCTCCATGGACGGCGATATCGGCATTACCGCTGGCGCATCGACACCAGACGACGTGATCTTGAGCGTGGTCGACTATCTCGAAGAGCGTGGGTTCACCGCCCCCGAAGAAGGACTGCGTGAATATGACCCAGAAACCACGCCGGCGTTCTGATCGTCAGGCCCGCCAATCAATTAATGAATTGAGGGAGATGGCTCGCTCTGCCGCCAAGCAGGGCGACCCGATCGAACTTGACCCTGCCAGCGAGCTCTTTCTGACCTTCGCCAGCCCGCTCCTGACACAGGCTCGCAGCGATGCCGAGTTTCAGGCGGCCGCGGCCATTGCCGAATTCGTCTGGGCCACCTCGCACTTCAATGCCACGACTCAGATGCAGCTCCTGAATCAATTTATCGAAGATACTGGCGTACCAGATGAGATGATCCCCTGGCTCCTCGAAGTGTATGCCGAGCTTGCCGAACGCCGTCAAATTCTCGAAGGAAAATAGTCCCGACCCCAAGCACGCAAAGAGGCCCGGTCATAATGACCGGGCCTCTGTCGTCCACCTGCATCCACGTTATTCGGCAGACCATCGTTCCACTTGCTGTACTGACTGGATTTCTTCGATAGGAACGTCCTCGTTCGACTTCCGACCGTTCATCGATCGCTTGGTTGCCTCGTCAGCGCTGGCTTCCACGTCTGGTTCCAGCTCACTGACCCGCCAACTCGGTTGATCCTTCCAGCATTCGCTCGGCCCGCTGACGCTGTAACATCGACAAACATCTTCATCTGTGCGTAACGCGTAGCCGAGGGAACATCGCATTGGCACACCTGTGCCACGCTTTCTGAATCGGTAACGCACCTCACTGAGCATCACACAGCCAGTATGTGCGCCCTCCTCAGGCTGTTCCAGCTTGTACCGAACCTCTAGGTCCGAACTCTTCCGGGATGCGGACGGGCGACGTGATCGTCGCTTGCGACCCATGGCCGCACCTCATCCGCTGATTCCGCCGGCGGCTTGCACCGTCCGCGAAACCCGTTTGATCGTGGCAGATATCCTGCACTCATGCGCCGGTCGAGCCTCGTTATCGAGGAATTCGATATTCGGACTCCCAGCAATGGCGCTATTATACGGTATCAGTGATACCGATCCTTCGAGAAAGATGAGGAAAGGGAAGACGTGGACTATCAGCAGGCACAGGAAGCCGTCGAAAAGATTGTTAACGATCTGGATGGAGAGATGGGCATTGCGGCCTGGCCACTCTCCGATCCATCCAAGATCATTGAAGTCAACGCCGACGAGATTTTCCCGACCGCCAGCACCTTCAAGGTGCCAATACTCTACTCACTCTATCGCCTGGTCGACGAGGGCAAGATCGACCCTGACGAGCGCGTCGAGATCTCGCACGAGAACCTCACGCCTGGCTCAGGCATCCTCCAGCATCTGCAGCCCGGCCTGACCCCCTCGATTCGCGATCTCGCCACGCTTATGACTATCGTCAGCGACAACCATGCCACCGATATGCTGCACGCCATGGTCACGCCGGAGCGCATCAAGCAGGACATGCTGGCACTCGAACTCGAGAATATCGAGGCACCCGTCGATTGCCGGGGACTGCTCTTCTCGCTGGTTGGCATGGATCCCAACAACCCCGAACACACCTACGATCTCTTTATCGAGAGAGCCAAGGCGAAGGAGTACGACAAATCGAGTCCCATGTTCACCTACGAGATCGGCGTTGGCAACGACGTCTCGTCACCTCGCGATCTGGCACGGCTCTTTCAGCACATCTACGAGGGCAACGGGCTCTCCGAGAAAGCACAGGACGACGTTATCGACATCCTCAAGCGCCAGACGCTGAATTCACGCATCCCAGCTGGTTTGCCCGAGGATATCGAGGTCGCTCACAAGACCGGCTCGCTCGAAGGTGTCCGGAACGACGCGGGCATCATCTACGCCGAGCAACCGTATGTCCTGGCGATTCTCTCGAAGAATCTCGCCGACAGCGAAGCTGGCACCCAGGCAGCCATCGACGTCTCGCGCACCGTCTGGGAGGCGTATGGGGATGCTGAGAAGTAATCGATCTTCTCAGGTGAGCGGGAGGCGACAGACCACTGTCATCCGAAAATGACAGCACGAGGCATCGGGAACGAGATCAGCACCCAGCTGATCAGCGGATTCTTGATCTGGTCGCTGGTGATCCGGTGCGTCCAGGTGATAGACCGCTGATCCTGGCCCGTGTCGCCAGCGTGCCATTTAACACTAACCTTGTGACGACAGAGCCAGAAATCCGCTCCCTGTCGTATCTCGGGCGCGTCATAGAACGACGAGAACCTTCGGATTTCGCGCATTTGGCTAAGCGAGTTCTCTTGGACGGACAATGGGCGCCGGGAACTACGCTGGAGCACTACATCGAGGATCTACATGGCCTCACGCGTACTTCAGGTGTACGAATTGGAATTGGAGATCACGGTACTGGTCCAATTGCAATGATCTTCGGCCCAAATCCAGTCCCAGCAAGCCGACTTGGCTTGACACCTGAAGATTATCTGCTCGTAATCTATGCTGCCCGGCCCCACTGTATAATTTCAGGGTATCAAGTGAGTTCACTCAGTGAGGTGTTGATTCCGGAGAACTTCCGATGGTTATTGTAGCGCGCGGCACACCAGAGCAGCTCCGTCAATGGGCAGCAAAGCTTTTGCCTTCGCTGATCACGCATTGGGAGGATCTACCTCAATCGCTGGCGGAGATTGACTCCTGGGATACGGTAGAGCAGGCGACGTATGTGGAAGAGTGGCGGCTGCGAGAGAACCAGCGCATCATTCTCCAGCGCTATGCCTCATCCGGCATTTTGACTATGCAGCAACGACAGCAGGTTGTCCGGTTGCGCCAGCTCGCCGCCGAGCACGAGAGCGCAATGGCTCAGCTGTTGGGTGTGTCCAGGCTGACGGACCTTGACCTGTAACTACAACATATCGTTGGTTTGACCTAGCTCCGGCCCACCAAACATCTCGCTATTCTCAGGAATGATCACCTGTTCCCGGTCCGTGAGCTGAAGAAACGATGCGGAGCCGGAAAAAGTAGATTCAATTCGATGGCATCCGGCGCTATGACACCGTAGGTAGCGACACAACGTAGGCACGGTCGATGCCTGTCGCTGCCTTGATCTCGTCAAGCACATCTTGCCGGATCGGCTCATCGACATTCAGTACCATCAGCGCATCCTCACCTCGCCGGTGACGCCCGAGCTGCATGCCGGCAATATTGATGCCGTGTCCTCCCAGCACCGTCCCGATCTTCCCAACGACACCGGGGATATCCTGGTGGTGGGTAATGAGCAGCTCACCTTCCAGCGGCTGCCCCAATGAGAAGCCGTTGATCGACGCAATGCCGATCTCCTCGCCCGCCCAGCGCACCGAGACGCGATGCTCATCGCCATTCTCGACGCCGAACTGGAACGCTACCTCACTCCCCTCAGGCCGGCTGAAGTGCGAGATATGCTGGGCTATGCCCGCCTCCGAAGCGATCAGACGCGCATTCACCGGCGTCGCCCGATGCGATGACCACTGCTGCAGCCCGCCACTGAGACCGGCCAGGAACATCAGCTCAGCAATCTCGTCCGAGACATTACCGTGTAAGTTCAGCGAAAACGCACTCGGCATAACCGGTTCCAGAATCGACAGCAAATGGCCCGCCGCCGAAGCAGTCTGGGTCAATCGCCGCGAGATCTCCGGCTCGATTGTTGCCGCTGGCAGATTCACCGCGTTCGGGACCGACTCGCCCGCCAGCGCTGCCAGAACCGACCGGCTGATGATCTCGCCCACAGCTGCCTGCGCCTCTCGGCTGCTGCCGCCGATATGTGGGGTCAAGATCACATTTGGGCGGCCCCAGAACGGACTCGACCGCAGCGGCTCTTCCGGAAAGACGTCGATTCCAGCCGCCAAACAGCGGCCATCATCGAGCGCTTCGGCCAGCGCCTCGTGATCAACCACTTCGCCTCGCGCGCAGTTGATGACCACCGCGCCCTGCTTCAAGACCTTCAGCGCCTCACGGTCCAGGTAGTTATTGGTCTCCGGCGTCAGTGGCACGTGGAAGCTAACGATGTCCGAGACCGCGAGCAGCTCCGGGTAGCTCACCTGCTCGACGCCGAGTTCGAGGAACCGATCGTCGCTGATATACGGGTCGTGCGCCACGACCCGCGCCTCGAACGCCTTGAGCCGCGAGGCGACCACCCGCCCGACACGACCGAGCCCCACGATTCCGATTGTCTTGTCCTTCAGGTCAAAGATCTTGAACTTCTTGCGCTCCCACTTCCCCGCATGCATCGAGGAATCAGCCTGGCTGAGCTGTCGCGCGATATTCAGCATGATCGCCAGCGTGTGCTCACCTGCCGAGACACTGTTCGCGCCGGGCGCATTGAGCGCCAAAATACCTGCCTTAGTTGCCGCGTCGAGATCGATGTTGTCGACACCAACACCTGCTCGAGCGACCACGCGCAGCCGCGGAGCATGTTCCATCAACTCCGCATCGACCTGCGTCTCACTCCGCACCACCAACGCGTCTGCTTCAGCGACTGCCGAAAGCAGAGCGGGACGGTTTGTGCCATCCACGTCGATTACCCGACCTGCGCCCTCAAGTCGCGCGTGCGCGTCTGGGTCAATCACGTCGCTGACAACGATCGTGTAGGCCGTGTCGGAGGTGTTGCTGAGTTCCGCTTCCAGGGCAGCCAATATGTCATCGAATGAGCTCGCTGCCGTCCCAATTCCATTCGGCGCCAGGTGTGGCGGGCAATTCAACAGGAACGACGATATGCCCGCCGCCTGATAGGCGCTCGCGTGACGGATGCTGTCCTCGACGGCATGGGTCACGCCATCCCGTTGTGCCACCAGAATCTTGTTGTCCGCGAAATGCACCCGCAGCGTGCCAAGTCCGTGGGCGTTGAGCCAACGAAGCGTCATCGGTTCGGCACTCTCTGGTCTCGCAGTGATCACCATCACATGCTCTTGCCCAACCAGATCCATCAAACGCTTGACGAACTCGACCGCCCCGTCGGCAATCCTCAGTCGCGATGCCGGGCCGTCGTCGCCATAGACCCAGTTCCGCACCTCGTCGGTAATCTGAAAACCAGCGGAGTCGACAAAAGTGTCATCGGAGAGTTGAAGGTCAAATTGCTCGTTGGCCGCCCGGGCCAGAGGAGCGGGATGTTCGGTCAGCACACCATCGAGATCGAGAGCAACTAGGATCTGCTGGGCCACGAGGATTCACTTTCAGCTAACTCTGAGCGGTCAACATGCGGACTTCCAAGCCGCGAAAGACATATTCAACCACGTCTATGCCTTGATTGAGAACATACAGTCCGACATCGCCATGCAATGGGCCGTCGTACGTCGCCTCCCCAACGACTTCGCCGTTCGCCAGGAACCACAACTCTTCGCCGAGCGAGTAAATCTTCAGCTCAACGCCTTCGCCCAGTTCTTCTGGCGTGATCTCGCCCTCAAGCTCGACGAACGGTTCGGTCGAAAATACCCCGTCGTTCCACTCTTCGTATGCCGCGCTCAGATCGCCTTCGTTATTGACGCAGAGCGAGTAGGCCATCGAATTTTCGGTGCTGAAGGAGCCCTGCGTGCGTGTCGCCAGGCAGGCCATCGAGTCGTCCGATCGCACCAGCTGCACCGTTGTCGTGACACTCACATCACCGAACCAGCGGCCAGCCGTCTCACCCAGCGCAACACCCGGCTCGACGACACGGATGTGATAGCCATCCTCATCGGCGAACGTCACGCCTTCTTTGGCTGCGCTGCTCGGCCAGGTCGCGAGATCAGTTTCATAGGCCAGGTCGCCCTCTTCAGGCAGCACAATCTCTGGCTCGTCATCTACCGGAGGTGGCACAACAGGTTCGTCCGGCGTCTCGTGTCGCCAGCGCCAGTAGTGCTGACCGACATTGCCCATCTCCACCTGCCAGCCCTCAGGATTGGTGGGTGTATAGGTCATGCAGCGCCGCTCAAAGCACTGGATCAGAACATCCATCGGAGTACCGCCGACGTTCACTGTGCTCCAGTACGCTTCGGTTATCGGAAGACCGGTGGCATAGAACGTGGGCGAGAAGAGCGGTTCGATCTGCTGCAGACCAGCGTCGTCATAGACGATCCCCGTCGTGCCCAGATAGTCCCAGAAAACACTCGCCACACGGTGATTGAGTGTGGCATCGAGATATCTGGCCGTAACACCATAATCAGCGTAGGCCGGGTTGGAGCCGGTAGTCCCATCTTGATTGATGGTTTGGGTAATCACCTGGCCCTCGTCCAGCGGTGGAACGTCCAGCACGCCACCAAACGACGCATAGGTCGGGCTATCGGGGTCATCTGGATCGCCCGCGACGTTGACATTCGCTGGAGTGCGCGTCTCGAATTCTCCGTCACCGACCTGCATCTCACCGGTGATCAATTCTTTGACCAACAGACCATTGGTGACGTACCAGGGAGCATTCCGGTCCCCGAGCGGCTGCGTGATCTCCATGCGACTCTTGTCATAGTAGTAGACGAGTCGCATGCCATGCTCAGTCTGAACATAGGGCTCGTAGGCGTAAGCAAGCGGGTCCTCAACACCCCACAGCCAGGTGCGCGACACAACGCCGTCGTTGATCGGCCCATCGGTTCGGTACCAGGTGTCATACATCGCCTGGTAGGTGACCTTGCGCAGTGCCGCCTCAGCATCAACCAGACCAGCGCCAACGCCTGCCTCGACTCCAGGATCGCCGGAATCAACCGCCGTCGCCATCAATACCTCGCGGAGACGCTGCGGGCTCAGGGTCGGGTCGACCGAGATCATCAACGCCGCGACACCGCTGACGATCGCCGCTGAGAAGGATGTGCCATCGACCGGACGGCCGCGCAACATCGCAGACCAGCTGTCCCCAATTTCCTCAGACCAGTGAGGCGAGTAAATGTCCTCACCCGGCGCTGCCACATCCACGAGCGTCACGACCGACGAAAATGCCGATCGGTTGCCATCCGCATCGACCGATCCTACAGATAGGACTTCGGGATAGTTGGCCGGGTAGCTGACGCTGGTGGCCGTGTTGCCCGCTGCCGCGACGACCGTGATGCCTGAATTGATCGCTTCAACGATCGCGTTGCGCTCCGCTTCCGAAGGGTTCTTGGAAGCAAGACTCAGATTGATGACGTCTGCGCCATGATCGATTGCCCAGTAAATGCCATCGACGATCGCGCTGAACGAGATCGCATCGTTAGCATCCACGACCCGGATCGGCATGATCTTGACATCCATCGCCGACCCGACAGTGCCGATGCCATTGTCACCACTGGCAGCGATGATGCCCGCCACATGTGTGCCGTGGCCACTGATATCGGTCCAGTCACCACCGTCCGCGACGGCGTTGAACCCATCGACCAGCTTGCCTGCGAGATCGGGATGTGTCGGGCTAACTCCGCTGTCGATCACCGCAACGACGACATCCTCTCGCCCCGTCGTGATGTTCCAGGCGCCGGGCAAGTTGATCTGGTCAACCCATGCCTGCTGGTCCTCGTAGCGATCTTCGTTCGCTGGCTCCCAGGCAAGCTGCGTTTGACCATCGAACTCTGCAGACACCACGTTGACGCTGCCGCCGAGCGCGACCAGCGCATGCAGCGCATCGTCCTTGTTCGCAAAGGAGAGTTGCCAGATTCCGCGAGGTTCGCTCAGAGCGCGAGAGTCAATTGCGGCATCGCGGGCACGCTCGGGGATATTGTCGAACGCCGCCACTCCAGGCCGCAGCGACACGATAAGGTGCACGGTTGGTCCGGCAGATGTCTCGGCAGCCCCAACAAGCCCCTGCCCGCCCGTAAGCGCAAGCGAGGCAAGAAGCAGAACGACTATGCTGACTGACTTCAGCGTCTGGAAAAGCATATTGGAAGGCTTGATGGTCACCGCTCCAATTGAATTGTTCGAATCCCTATCGCCGGTAGTCCTACAATCCCCTGGGACTACTGGTGACGTTCGCTAGACTACAGCAATCGTACGCTGAATGCACGGAAGGACAACAGGTGACAACTCGTACTCGGGAAGCTGCAGACCAATCGCTAGAGGCCTCGTTCCAGCAACGACGCTCACCCGTGACAGCCAGAGGCGGCATGGTCGCGGCCGCGCACCCGCTCGCAGTCTGGGCGGGAACAGACGCGTTGCGTCGTGGTGGCAATGCGATGGATGCTGCTATCGCCGCGGCCTTCGCGACCGGCGTAGTGATTCCAGCCATGAACGGCCTCGGTGGCGACGCATTCATCATCTATTGGGACAACAAAGCCAAGACATTGACCGCCATCAACGGCTCCGGCATCGCGCCGAAGGCACTTTCACGCGACTACTTCGTCAGCCGCGGTTATGACAAGATGCCCTTCGTCGGGCCGCTGGCCATCGCGGTTCCCGGTGCTGTTGGCGCCTACTTCGAAGCTATCCAGCGCTTCTGCAAGCTGCCCGTCGCCGACCTGGCAAGCAGTGCCATCCACTACGCCGAGCACGGTTTCCCGCTCTCACGCACCGGCGCGCGCACGATTGCGGCCGGCAGCAAGGGGCTCAGTGAATTTGCCGACTCTGCCGCAGTATTCATGCCGAACGGCGAACCCCTCCAAGAGGGCCAGACGCTGCGTCAAGTCAACTTGGCCAAGTCCCTGAAGCTCATCGTCGAGCAGGGACCGGAAGTGATGTATGAGGGAGAGCTTGGAGAGCGCATTGCTGAGGCCATTAGCAGCCTCGGCGGCGAGCTGCAGGCTTCTGACTTCTCCGGTCACGAGAGCGACGTCTACGAACCTATTTCGACGACGTATCGAGATTATGTCGTCTACGAGACCGCCCCGCCATCGCAGGGCCTCATCGTCCTCGAAGAGCTCAATATCCTCGAACAAGCCGATCTCGCGGCAATGGGACACAACTCAGCTGACGCGATTCACCTGATGGTCGAAGCCAAGAAGCGCGCATTTGCCGACCGGCTGGCCTACACTCGCGACCCACGTTTCGGCCACGTGCCACTCGACACGCTACTCTCCAAGGCATTCGCTGCCGAGCGCTTCGCCACGATCGACATGGCGCAGGCGGCCACCCGTGTCGAGCCGGGTGCAATCCCCGAGCTGGACGGCGACACGACCTACCTCTGCACGGCAGACGGCGAAGGCAATATGGTCAGTCTGATCACGTCACTCTCGGCCGGCTGGGGTAGCGGCGTGGTGGCTGGAGATACCGGCATCCTGCTCAACAACCGCGCCGGGCGTGGCTTCTCACTCGTCGAGGGTCATCCAAACGTCATCGAGGGCGGCAAGCGCACGATGCACACGCTGAATCCCTATCTCATTGCCCGTGACGGTGAGGCGATTCTGGTCGGCGGCACTCCGGGTGGCGATCAGCAGCCGCAGTGGAACATGCAGATGATCACCAACTTCATCGACTACGGCATGGATGTTCAAGCGACAGTCGAAGCACCGCGCTGGCAGTCATTCCCGGGCACCGACCCCATCAATATCGACAACGACTTCGTGCTGCGGCTCGAAGAGCGTATTGGCGAGGCAGTGTTCGATGAGCTGACCGCCCGCAACCATGCTGTCCAGTGGCTCCCAGCATTTGGCGCGGGCGGAGCGGCGATGCTCATCCAGCGTGATCCGGAGACGGGCGTGCTCCGGGGTGGATCAGACCCCCGCAGCGAGGGGCTGGCGCTCGGAATCTAGGACGCCGACGTGTCCTGGTTGGCGTTGGATTGACCGCCGCCCATGAACGCTGAGATGACGTCGATCGGCACCGGGAAGACCACGGTCGAGCTGTTCTCGGCTGAGATGTCATTGAGCGTCTGGAGGAAGCGCAGCTGCAATGCGGTCGGCTCGACTGCGATCAGCGTAGCGGCCTGCTGCAGGCGCTCAGCTGCCAGATATTCACCCTCGGCGTTGATGATGCGGGCGCGCTTGTCTCGTTCGGCTTCGGCCTGACGGGCCATGGCGCGCTGCATCGACTCCGGTAGCTCAACGTCCTTCACCTCGACGATGCTCACCTTGACGCCCCACGGCTCAGTCTGCTCATCAATGATCTCCTGCAGGCGCAGGTTAATCTGCTCGCGTTCGGCCAGTAGCTCATCAAGCTCTGCCTGACCCAGAATCGCGCGCAACGTCGTCTGGGCGATCTGCGAGGTGGCACGCACGTAGTCGTTGATCTCGATGACTGCCTTCTCGGGATCGAGCGCGCGGAAGTAGCAGACGGCGTTTACCTTGACCGTCACGTTGTCGCGGGTGATCACCTCTTGGGATGGAATATCGAGCGTCAGGGTTCGCAGGTCGACCTTGGCCATGCGCTCGACAAAGGGGATCAGCAGGATCAGGCCCGGTCCACGCACACCCGCGAAGCGACCAAGCCGGAAGACAACGCCGCGCTCGTATTCCTGCACGATTTTGACGGCCGACGAAATCACCAGGATGATAAAGAGGGCGACGATCCCAAGTACGACTAATATCCCTGAATCCACTATGCTGCCTCTTCTCTCCTACTCGGACATCAGTCCGAGGGGGAACTCGCTGGACGTTGGACCTCAACGTCCACCTCAAGCTCAACAAGTTCATCTTCGTCAACGCGCTCAACCGTCAGCGTCATGCCACTCCGGTCGAGCGTGCGAACGGTCTCGCCTTCACGAATGAGCTCATCGTTTGCGCTGACAGCCCTCCAGATCTCGCCGTTGGTGAAGACAGCGCCCTCTGGGTCGAGGTCGGTGCGCGCGACGCCGAGCTGGTTGATCAACAATGCATCACCACTCTGCGGTGGTCGCCGGTAGAGCTGTGCCACCGAGCCGACGACGAAGAGGAAGAACAAGGCGATCATCGCTCCAGTGGTGAAGATCACCAGCCGGGAGATCTGCAGAACTTCGGGGTTGTTCGTATTTGAGAGCAAAAGCCCGCCGAGGATAAACGAGATCAATCCACCGACCGTCAAGATACCGTGACTGACGACGAAGACCTCCAGAACAAAGAGCCCGAATGCGACCGCAAGCAAGACGAAGCCGGCTGTGTTGCTCTCCAGCGTCCCAAGGGCAAAGAAGCCGATGACCATCATCAGCACGCCAGCGATGCCGGGGATCAGCGCGCCAGGGTTCGACAGCTCGAAGACCAGTGCCAGTGTTCCCAGACTCAGCATCACGAAGGCGACATTGGGATTTACCAGAACTTGCAGGATCTGCTCGAAGAGCGACATGCCGACTTCATCGATCGATGCGCCGTCGGTGTCGACCGTCACCACCCCGCTTTCAACCTTCACTTCCATACCGTCCGCCTGCTGCAGAAGGTCATCCTTGTCGGTGGCGATGAAGTCGATGACATTGAGCTCAACGGCCTCAGCACTGCCGATGTTTACGGCGTCTCGAACAGCCTCCTCCGCCCAGTCGGCGTTGCGACCGCGCAATTCAGCGAGCGAGCGAACGCGGGCGACCGCGTCGTTGACGACCTTGCGGTCCATCGCCGTTTCGCTGTCATCGCCTTCACCGCTAAGCTGGACCGGAGTTGCCGAGCCGATGTTGGTCACCGGCGCCATGGCCGAAACGTGCGCGGCATAGGCGATGTACATACCTGCCGAGGCCGCCCGCGCGCCCTCTGGGGCAACGTAGACGATGACTGGTATCTCGGAGTGCAGAATGTCGTTGATGATGTCATCCATAGCGGAGCTCAAACCGCCTGGCGTGTCCATCTCGATCACGACAGCCGTCGAGCCATCATCCTCAGCTTTGGAGATGCCCCGGTCGATATAGAGCGCCATAGCGGGCGTGATCGCGCCGTGGATCTCCAGCTCCGTGACATGCTTGTTATTGCCCTGAGCTACGGCGGGCAGGATGAGCACGACATAGGCCGCAGCCATGAGGAGCAAGATCAATATTCGAATGTGCAGTGCGCCGCGCATGATTAACCCGCCATCAGGGGCCGGTCGTGGTCGATTATTCCCCTAAGTATAGCGTTCACCATCCGGCGGGGACGACAGAGCGCTAGAATACGACGCTGGGCCGTGATGCGGTGAGCCGTCGAGCCAGAAAGAACAGGTTGATGAGCAACGAGGATGTCGATACGTCTGATCCGGTAACGCTGTATCGCGAGGCGGAAGAGGCAGTCTTTTCGCTGATCTCTGGCCCTCCTTCGCCGCCTCCGGGCACAACGCGCGAGGAGATTCGCCGGCGCGCCACCGAGCGGCTGGAGCGGCTGCGAGCATTTCTCGCCTACATCGGCAACCCGCACCTCAACTACCGAACGATCCACGTCGCTGGAACCTCGGGCAAGGGTTCAACGAGCACCTACATCGCCTCGATTTTGCAAGAAGCCGGATTCCGGACCGGACTCCACGTTTCGCCGTATATCCAGGTGGCGACCGAGAAGCTTGTTCTCAACGGTCAATTGATCAGTGCTGAGGACTATCACCGGCTCGTCAACGAGTTGATGGAGCATAGCAAGGCATGGGAAGCGCTGGGCAACGAGCCGCTGACCTACGGTGAATTCTGGGTCGCCATGACGTTTGTCTACTTCGCCCAGGAACAGGTCGACTACGCAGTGATCGAAGTGGGCGCGGGCGGTCGCTACGACCTCACGAACGTCATCGAGCCGGAGGTAGCGGCGATCACCAGCATCGGGATGGACCATGTCGTGACGCTTGGCCCGACGCTCGCAGACATCGCCTGGCATAAGGCCGGGATTATCAAAGCGGGCGGAGCGGCCGTGACAACGGTGACCGAGCCGGAGACACTCGCTGTGATTGAGCAGGAAGCCTCCGCAGCCGGTGTTGATCTGGTGGTCATTCGTGAAGGTGTCGACTACTCCGACGTGGACTCGGGCTGGACCGGCACGACGTTCCGTGATGCAAAATCAGAACAAATGTTTCACGTGAAACTTTCGGGTGACTTTCAAGCCGCCAACGGGGCACTCGCGGTCGCAGTCACACGAGCGATTCCCGGCCAGTCAATATCTGACGACGCGATCGCAAGAGGGCTGCTCCATGCCCGCTTCCCAGGCCGGATGGAGCTTGTGCAGCACGAACCGGCGGTGCTGCTGGATGGGGCCCACAACCCCCAAAAGATGGAGGGGCTGGTCAAGAACCTCGGACCGATGCTGGAAGGGCGTAGAGCTATCGGCGTCTTTGGAGTGCTTGACTCAAAGTCACACATCGAGATGCTGGAGATTTTGAGCGCGCGAGTTGACCGGCTGATCATCACTATGCCGTATGTCTACGCCAAGCCAGCGGCCACTCTTGAGGAGCTTGCATCGGAGGCGGCGGCTCACTTTCGTTATGTCGAGTCCGAACCGGAACCGCTGCGTGCGATCGAGCGAGCGATAGATCTTGCAGTGGCCGACGACGTGGTGATCGTGACGGGCTCGCTCTACCTGGTGGGCAACGTGCGGGGCTACTGGTATCCCGAAGACGAGATACTGTCCCGGGGGACGATGTGGCCGGGTCGCTAGGCCTGATCTCGCTTCGAGATATAGCGCAACAGACCATCAACTGACATGGCCGGGGGCATGACGAAGCGCTCGACATTGCGCAACTGATCACTGTCGAGCTGATCGCCAAGCTCTCGATTCACGTGGCTGGCGAAGCGCCTCACGATTTCGTCACGCTCCGAGCCATCTGCCTGCCAATCTGCAACCAGATCCAGCCAGCGGTCCAGGCGGTCGCTGAGATCATCGAGATGCCGGCCGGCGTCGTCCCAGGCTCCGAAGTGGGCCAGCAGCAGGCGGCTGCGCTGGGTGGCTCGGATCCGATTAATCGTCGTATGCCAAGCGGCAACATCGATGTCCGGCGGTGGAGTCGGAGGCATGACCGGCGAATCTGGCAGGATGCGCATGCCAGCAGCATCGCCTGAGAAGACAGCATCATGAGCTGCATCGTCGAAGACGACGTGATGTGACGCGTGCCCGGGAGCGTACAGCACATCGAGGTGCAGCCCGCCGAGGTTCAGCTCGTCGCCGTCAGCGAGGGCGGTGACGCGATCCTCAGGAGTGGGGAGCATCTCGCCCCAGAGCGCATCCATGGTTGCGCCGTAGATGCGTGTCGCGCTGGCGAGCAGCCTGCTCGGGTCAATCATGTGGCGCGCGCCACGCTCGTGGACGTAGAGGTGAGCATCTGGGAGCTGCTGGAGAAGTGTGCCGGCACCGCCAGCATGATCGAGGTGGATGTGGGTCAGCAGGACGTGGCGGATCTCAGCGGGATCGTGTCCCAGCATCCGAACGCCATCGAGGAGCGTCGGGAGCGTGCGGGCGGGTCCAGTCTCGATGAGCGCAAGGCCATCGCTGGTTGGCACCAGATAGACGGAAATCAGGCCGGGATGACCTTGATGAAGCAGGTCGATGACGCCGATGTGTTCGTCGATCCAGTGCGTGTTGGAGCCGTTTGGCTGGTGCATCAAGCGGGATCCTGGTGTGCAGACATGCGGACTATGTAGTCGCCCAGTGCAGCCAGGCTCTCTTCATCAACGGCGTAGTACTTCATGCCCTGGGCTGGGCGGACTGTGACGACGCTGGCAGACTCGAGTGTGCCCAGGTGACGTGAGACGGCTGACTGGCTGATGCCGAGTTTGCCGACGATCTCCTGCGCGTAATGTTCTCGCTCGCGCAGCATGCCGATGATCTTGAGACGGGTTGGGTCGGCGATAGCCTTGAGCCCGGCCAGTGCGTCCTGATCGGAGAGCCGGGCGCCCTGATTGCGGATGCGCCGTCGCTGACCAGTCGCGGACTGGAGGACGACGGCAGGATTGAAATAGAGGATGAGCTCGGGCTGATAGAAGATGTACTGGACGAAGCTGCCAAGATGGGTCGATGGGCAGAAGGTGACACGCTCGACCTCGCCGAGATGCAACGAAATCTCCTCGGGCAGGCGGTGGCCGGTCAACTCAGAAAAGGCAACCTGCACAACTGGGTGTGAAAGCGACTCAGCACGCCGGACGGCGCGCTGGAGGTCGGGGAGTTCTCGTTCAAACTCTGATTTATATACACCCTGCCAGAAGCCGTCGATCATGCGTAAGGTGCGGCGGCGTAGCTCGTCTGGATTTGCCAGCAATGCAGCGATCTCATCGACGTGCTCGGCCACCGTGCTGGGACGAATGAAGAGCATCCAGTCGTCGGGATCGTTGGTTTCGGGCGGACTCTCGATGACACCACGGTCACGATAGACGCGCCGCACCGCGTTTGCTGCCATGCGCTGAAAGGCGATGGCGGGAAGGCTTTCAAGGTGCGCATAGAACTCATCATAGGTAGCGTCAAGTCGATCCGGCTCCAGGGCTTCGAAGGAGAAGAGGAGCTCTTCGGCGTAGTAGAGCAATCGACCGGAGAACCCGAAGAGGAGATCGAGGTCATTCTGAATCTCTGGCGGGAGTGAGCCGCGAGCCTGAATAAGCCAGTCATCATAACTGTGGCTGCCAGGTTCACCGTTGCTTTCGACGGCGCGGTAGGTCAAGGTTATGGCGGAAGTTAAGACCAGCGGTGCTGAGACAGCAAATAGCTGCCGCATTACCGGCCGGCCGATAACCAGTTCACCCATCGTGCTCCACACTCCATTGCCTACAACTGTGCACGAGCGACCTGAGGCCGCGCTCGCCGAGCCTATCACCTTATGACAATAACATGGTTCGACTCACTCGTCAAAATTAACGGTCCAGCTGCTCGATGTAATCAGCTCGAGGTGGGCTGAAGATATCGACGACGACAGCGCCCTCTGGTCCAGCGACTGCGCCGTGTTCGACATCGCCGGCGATGCAGTAGCAGTGACCGGGCACAAGGCGCTTGGTCTCGCCATCGATGGTCATCATGACCTCGCCCTCGACGACGAGCCCGACTTGCTCGTGCGGGTGGCTATGGTTGGCGACTTCTGCGCCCGGCTCGATGCGTACCCAGTTGGCGAGCATACGCGCACCGGGGAGCAAGCTCATGGTGACACCTTCCAGCGGCTGGAAGGACGGCAGCTCGTCAACGGTGTACATGCCGGAGGTCGTAGGAAGTGCTTCGATCGCATCGTGGTTCATTTCGGGTTCCTCTCGCGGTCGTGAGACCGTATAATGACCGGCAATCCAAGGCTATCGAGTCTCAATATAGGCGATAGATGTGGGGAATTGGCCTGTTGAGCGCTACATAGGGACCTGTGCCTTTCAGTCAACATAACATGTCCGTACAGGTATGTGTTACTCTTCTCGCAATACAGGTGACCTGACGTCGATACCGGCCGCGTGGGGGCGGCTTACCTGGACGGAAGGATGCATGGGGGATAGGGCTTTGCGAGGCCGGACGTGGTGGGTCCGACCCGCGCCAATTGCAATTGTTGCGACAGTGTTGCTCATCAGCACACTACTTACACCTCTCGTTTCGCTCCCGAAAGCGGAAGCACAAACGAACGACCCGGAGATCAGCGCCGCACTCGAGCGCATGAATCTCTATCGCGGCTGGCTCGGACTTGAGCCGATGCGGATCGATCCCGCGTTGCAGGCGGCAGCTGAAGCGCACGCCAACTATTATCGCCTGAATTCCAGTGCCTCGGGCATGGCGCTCCACTATGAGACGCCGGGACTGCCGGGGTTCACTGGTGAGACGATGCAAGACCGGGTCGAGGCGCAAGGCTACGACGGCTGGGCGAATGAGAATATCGGGCTTTCCGGCTCGATGCTCGTCTCGCTCCAGTGGTTCATGGGGACGATCAATCACCGGCTCCCGATCATCGACCCGCGCTATACCGACGTCGGGATGGCGACGATCGATGAGGACGGTGTGCAATTCGAGATCATCGTCTTCGGTATGCCGGGCTGGCAGGAATTCTCAGATCCAGAGTGGGTGATCTGGCCAGCAGACGGAATGACGGGCGCCCAGCTCTCATTCTCTGGCGAGGCTCCGAATCCATGGCCGGGAGCAAGCTTCCCGACAGGCCTGCCGATCACCGTCTCCTACAACGGACCAGGACAGTTCACGCTCGACTCATGGAAGATCACGGCACGTGGTCAGGAAGTGAGTTCATTCGGCAACATCGGCAGTGGCTTCCTGACGAGCCATGCCGCCTTGATCGCTGCCGCCGCACCGCTGGAGATGGGCACGACCTACCGGGTGACGGTCGAGGGAGCGGTTGACGGCGAACCAGTCAGCCACTCATTCAGCTTCACGACGCAAGCCAGCGATGGCGAGCAGCAAGCGATGCCAGGCGGAGCCCAGGCACCACCGCCAGAGCCACCGCAGATCGCTGCCGCACCGCCACCGAATCCGCCTTTGCCACCGCCACCTGGCAACGATCCTGATTCCGGGCTGCCAAGTGGCCTGCAATCTGCAACGCCCGAGGTACAGCATCTTTGGTTGAACGTTGACGGCAGCGTGGCGGAAGCTACCTCGAACCACACCTGGATCTACGGACCAGACGTCTGGGCGACTGGCCCGGAGCCATATGTCGAGGACACCGGCGGCATGCGTGACGTCTACTACTTCGACAAGGCGCGCCTGGAGATGAACGAATCAGGCGAGACGGACGATGTGACGTCGGGCCTGCTGGTGCGAGACATGCTGGCGGGCAAGGTGCAGATCGGTGTTGACACCTTTACGGAGACGCACCCGGCGAACATCCCGCTGGCAGGCGATCCGCTGAAGGACAACCCTGATGCGCCGACCTATGCCAGCCTCAGCGGTTTGGCCTCGCTGGATAGCGACAATCGCGCCGAAGTTCTGACAGGCGAGTCGATCACCGCCGTGCTGAACCAGGCAGGCGAGATCTCGCAGAATCGTGATCTGGCGGGCATCACCACCTACGGCATGTATGACGACACGCTCGGCCACAATGTGGCGCAAGTGTTCGTCGACTACTTCAGTGGTCTGCCGCTCGACTGGTTGACGCTGGTTGGCGAGCCGCTGAGTGAGCCGTACTGGGTACGGACGATGGTCGCCGGCGAACCGGAGTGGGTGCTGGTGCAGGCATTCGAGCGACGATTGCTGACCTACACCCCATCGAACTCGCCAGAGTGGCAAGTTGAAATGGGCAATATCGGCCAGCACTACTTCACATGGCGCTACAAGCTGGACGCACCGGTGGGTGACCCGGTTGGATAGTTAGGACGAGGTCGACCAACCGTCGAGCACGACGAGCGGGCGGTTGGTCGTCAACATATCGACTCCATAACGCAGCAACTGGTTCGCGACGCCTGGATCATCGACGGTCCAGGCGTCAGTTCGTATGCCGGCGGCGCGCAGGGTCTGGACGGTGGCCTCGTCGATCACGAGATAGTGGAGTGCCGCCACACAGACACCAGCCCAGCGCATTCTGGCCAGGCCAACGGTGAGGACGAAGAGCCGCACAACCCAAATCATCACGCGCAAGAAAGGCGCTGGGAGCAGCCGGGAATGGCCCAAACTCGCACCGTGCGAGAGACCGGTGCGCAGCGGCGGGATGCGGCGCTTGAGACGTCGCAGGCTGCCAGCATGCTTGCTGGTGACGAGAACGTGCGGGACCAACCCACGACGCTCGATGACAGGAGCGACGGCACGGTCGGTGTTACGACCTTTGATGTCGATGACCATGAAGGTGGGGTTACCGGTTCCCTCGATGCGATCGAGGAGGTCATCGAGTGTCAAGAGCTCCGGCAGCAGTGCGAGCAGCTCCGAGAGCGTGAGTCTGGTGATTGGCACGCCGTGGACCCGCGCATTGTGAAAGATGACGGGGACGCCATCGGCGCTGAGATTGACGTCGAACTCGATGAAATCGTAGCCCTGCTCGATGGCGTGGAGGAAGGCTGGCCAGGAGTTCTCCGGCTCGTCAGGCGCACCACCACGATGGGCAACGATCAGCGGGACAGCGCGGGCGTCACTCACGGCGCTTGCGCTGCCGCAACCCGATCAGGCTGAGCAGCAGACCGGTGCCGAGGCTATAGCTGGCAAGAACATCGGTCAACCAGTGGTGCCCCAGATAGATGCGGGAGGGACCGATGCTGCCGATCATAGCCAGGATGGCGGCGACGGGCCCCCAGCGCAGCCAGCGACCCCGCACCCGGCTGAACCAGAGGTAGGCGACAAAGCCCCAGAAGACGGTGTAGTGCAGGACATGTCCGCTGGGGAAGCTGGAGTCGCGGATCTTGGCAATTTGGACCTGGATGCCGTTACCGGATGGACGTGGACGCTGGATCAATCGCTTGGTTGAGAACGAGATCATCGAGGCGGCCCAGGCAGCGATGAGATAGCGCATATCGCGCCGCAGGCCGGTCAGCGCCGCAAAGACGATGACGGTGAAGGGCATGATGAGTGACTGTGGCCGGAAACCGGGCCAGGAGATGAGATTCATCAGGCGTGTCAAGGCCGGGTGCTGGCGTCGCTGGACACGCAAGGTCGTGGTCAGGTCGATGTCGAGCTGATGGTTGCGCCGGATGATGGTCAGGAGTGTCAGGAATGACGCGAAGGCGATGCCCACGGCCAGCATGAAGACGCTACGTCGCTTACGGGCAGCGCGTCGAGAAACCTGAGGAACGATATGCAGATGGTCAGTCGGATCTGTTGATGGATTCGCCAGCGGGACCACATCCCTTCTGATCACAACCATAGGCCACTGGACCAGAAGGGATTGTACTT
>CAYNTE010000039.1:0-21759 GCA_964399615.1 uncultured Thermomicrobiales bacterium | reverse complement strand
GCTGCATGCTCAGCTGCCGCCGCGACCGCCTGGGCGTCTCCAGCGGTGCCCTTGAGCGCGTCCTCGACGGCCGTCAGGCGGGTCGGCTTCAGGACAGAGCCCGTCGCAACGACTCGTGCGTCAGCAACATTGCCGCTGCCATCTTTGGTGACAACGGCGGCGATGCCGACGACGGGATAGCCCGAAGCTGGATGTGCGAACTTGGTGTAGGCCGAGCTGGTGTTCTCGGCGGGGGACGCCAGCTTGATGGATGTCAGAACATCCTCAGGCTCCAGCGCGGTCATGAAGAGATCGACGAAGAAATCATCTGCCTCGATCGTCTTCTCACCGCCCGGGCCTTGTGCGACGAATTGCGCGCCGAGCGCGAGCAACGCTGCAGTGGTGTCAGCCGCTTGATCCGAGTGAGCAGCCGAGCCACCGATCGTCCCGCGGTTGCGGACCTGCACATCGCCCACGACGTTGATTGCCTGGTGAAGTACCGGATAGGTCGAGGCGAGGTCTGCATTGTTCAAGATATCGTCGTAGGTCGTCATCGCGCCGATCGATGTGCCATTGCCGTCGGAGGATACGCCCTTGAGGCCGTCAATGGCGCCGAGATCGACGAGCATGCCTGGCGCGGCAAGGCGGAGCTTCATGGCAGGTAGCAGTGAGTGACCACCAGCGAGGAGCTTCGCCTCGGGATTGTTTTTGAGGAGGTCGATTGCCTCCTGAACGGTCGAGGGCCGTTCGTAATCAAATGCCGCCGGATACATTTAGTTGCTCCCCTTTTCGTGTGCCTCGTGCATCGCCGCCCATACTCGCGGCGCAGACAGTGGCATGTCAATATGCCGAATTCCGAGTGGCGATAGCGCGTCCACCACAGCGTTGACAATGGCGGGCGTCGCTGCGATCGTGCCAGCCTCGCCAGCACCCTTCGCACCCATCGGATTGACAGGAGTCGTGGTCACTGTGCGGTCGAGCTCGATCATCGGGAACTGCGAAGCGCGTGGGATCGCGTAATCCATCAGCGTGCCGCTTGCCATCTGGCCATCGTCGTCATAGACCGCGGCTTCGTAGAGCGCCTGGCCGATTCCCTGGACGATCCCGCCCTGGATCTGGCCATCGACGATCAGCGGATTTACGACGTTGCCGACGTCATCGACCGCGACGTAGCGCAGCAGATCGACCTGACCTGTGTCAGCATCCACGTCGACAACAGCGATATGCGTGCCAAACGGGAACGTGCAGTTCACGGGGTCGTAATAGGTCGTCTCATCGAGGAACGGTTCCATGCCCTGCGGTAGATTCGCTCCGACAGCAGCGGTAGCAGCGATATCGCCGACAGTGACCGAGCGGTCGGGCGCGCCAATGACATACGCTTTGCCTGCTTCGAGATCAACTTCGTCTTCATTGACTTCCAGCATGTGGGCAGCCAGCTTCTTCATCTTGTCGCGAATCTTGTCGCTCGCGATCGAGATCGCCGATCCACCGACGGCCAGCGAGCGCGAGCCGTAGGTGCCATAGCCCATCGGTGCGCCCTTGGTGTCGCCATACTGGATGTCCACATTGTCGTAAGGAACGCCGAGCTTATCGGCGACGAGCTGGGCAAAGGTCGTCTCGTGGCCCTGCCCTTGAGGCTGCGTGCCAGTTGTGACAACGACGCGCCCCGTCAGATGGACCTTGATGTTCGCGCTCTCCCAGAGTCCAGCTCCCCAGCCTTCGCTGGAGATCCAGGCCGTTGGCGCTACACCGCAAACCTCAACGTAGGTCGAGAATCCAACCCCAAGGTAGCGACCCTGCTCGCGCATTCTGGCCTGCTCCTGGAGGAGACCGTCGTAATCGAGCATCTCAAGCGCGCGATCCAGCGCCTTGGGATAGTCGCCAGTGTCATAGGGCAGCATCCCGATCCCCGTGTCGAACGGGAATTCATCGCTCGGAATGAAGTTCTTGCGCCGGACCTCCACGGGATCCATGCCCAATTCGTCTGCCACCAGATCAACGACCCGCTCGATCAAGTAGGCCGCTTCTGGCCGTCCCGCGCCACGATATGCATCGACCAGGCCAGTGTTGGTGTAGGTGCCGAAGACCTGACAATGGATGTGCGGGATCTTGTAAACGCCGCTCAGCATACGTCCATAGAGGGTGGTCGGGATGCCGGCAGCGATCGTCGACAGATACGCGCCCATATTCGCCCACGTCGTGACCTTGAGTGCCTCGATCGTGCCGTCGCGTCGCGCGCCGACTTCGAGATCGGTGACATGGTCGCGGCCGTGCGAGGTTGCGTTGTGACTCTCGGCCCGCTCTTCGATCCACTTCACGGGTCGCCCGATCTTCTTGGCGATGACACCGACCAGCGGATATTCGACGTACAGGAAGATTTTTGCGCCGAAGCCGCCGCCAATATCCGGGGCAATGACTCGAATTCGCTCCTCTGGCACACCGAGCACGAATGCAGCAAGCAGCAGACGGTGCACGTGTGGCGCTTGCGAGGAGAGCCAGAAAGTGTATTCGTCCGTGCCGACATCGTATTGACCGATCGCGCCCCGCATCTCCATCGGAGTTGGGATCAAGCGCTGGTTGAGAATGCGATGCTTGATTTTCACTTCTGCAGATTCAAGTGCGCGGCTAGTGCCAGAATCATCACCGCACTCCCAATCGAATGCGATGTTGTTCGCTGCGTTCTCGTGCAGTTGTGGTGCGCCGGGATGTGTTGCCTTTTCTGCGTCCACCACGGCAGGTAGCGGTTCGTAGTCAACACGAATGCGCTCTACCGCATCTGACGCGATCTCACTCGTCTCGGCCACGACCGCTGCGACGATATCGCCGGTGAAATGCACTTCGTCGATAGCGATGACGCGGGGAGTATTGATGTAGTTCTCAGTATCCCGAGCTTGCCAGGCGGCTGGCAACGGGTTTACATCCTCGAAGTCTGAGCCGGTGAACACGGCAACTACTCCGGGCATCGATTCAGCCTCGGAGGAGTCGATGTTCTTGATTCGTGCGTGTGCGTGTGGACTGCGGAGCAACTTCAAATGCGTCATGCCTGGCAGCACGATATCGTCCATGTATCGCGCCTGGCCCTGGATAAGTCTTGGATCTTCACGCCTCTTGAGGCGCTTTCCTACGACATCTTCTCGAGTTTCGGTAGCTGTCATGCTGAGCTCCAGTTCAATCAGATTGGAAGAAGAATCAAGCGATACGGTGGAGCGTGCCTAATCGCCGGATGGCGCCGCCATCTTCTTGGCCGCGTATTGAATCGAATTCACAATGTGCTGATAACCCGTGCAGCGGCAGAGATTTCCTTCGATCCCGTGGCGAATCTCTTCCTCGGTTGGGTCGGGATTACGCTGCAGCAGGTCGTAGGCGGAAATGATCATGCCCGGCGTGCAGAAGCCGCACTGCAGACCATGTTCTTCCCAGAAGCCTTCCTGAATCGGGTGCAGTTCACCATCTTTGGCCAGACCTTCAATGGTCGTGACCTCGGCCCCGTCCGCCTGAACCGCAAGCACGGTGCATGACTTGACGACCTTGCCGTTCAGCAGGATCGTGCAGGCGCCGCACTGACTGGTGTCACAGCCGACATGCGTGCCGGTAAGTCTGAGATTTTCGCGCAGAAAATGAACCAAGAGCGTGCGCGGTTCTACGTCACCCTCTCGTTGCACTCCGTTGACGGTCATCGAGACGTGCATCTCTTCTCCTCCTTGATCGTCCACTATCGTCCCTGCGGACGGTTTTAACGCGTGCCCCACGTGCACGGACTACGACGCCAGGTCTGCGTGCCCATTCCCAGCCCCAAATGAGCGAATACTCATGTCCCTATGAGAATCCACCACAGACGGGCAAACCTTTGACCTCGTCAACAATCCGACACTGCTGATCGTAGCCGCTTGCTTGAGTAGTGGTCAACCTATTCAACGGGTGAATATCAGGAATTACCAGCCCCACGGTACGTCACGTCGCGAGCTGATTGGCGGGTACGTCCCGCTTTGCAACAGCAATTCAATGCGCTGCCAGAACGCCTGCACCTCTTCCGGGTCAAGGAGTTCGGTCAGCGCCAGGTGCAATGCTTCGTCTTTCACGATGGCGCGCAGATCTTCCAGGTGGCACTCGTCGATCGCTTCCATCTGGAAGTCCCAAATCACCGTGCGCAGCTTTGGTACGTAGTTGAACGTCAGGCCGTGGTCGATCCCCCAGAGCTTCTTGTCTTCGACACCGACGATGCAGTGGCTTGCCTTGCGGTCGGCATTGTTGGTGATGATGTCGAAGACCGCCATCCGCCGTAATTCGTCGCGCCGCTCTTCGCGAATGGCGAAGTAGTGTTGCTCTTGTTCGGGTTCAATGTATTGCTGCATCGATCCGATACCGTGAGGGCCCTCACGGATGATCGTCGGCGGGACGATCTCCCAGCCTAAAGCTTCAGAGACGAGGTATGCGGCCCGCTCCCTGCGGTAGAGCGTATCGTCTGGAAAATCCCATAGCGGGATCTCCCCAGCGCTGGGCTTGTAGATGCCGATGATCTCTTCACCATCGATCTCTGGATCCTGCAGGACGGTCGCGAAGGTGTAGTTGGATCCCCAGGGCACGAGCTGACAATCGACGATCTCAGCCCGAGTCATCTTCTCAATAATGGTTTGGTGGTTTCGATTCGTCTTGGCGGTCTCCATCGGCATGCAACCTAGGTGATGCGGACCGTTCACTAAGAGTATGGCCCATCCATGCTTCTTCTGGCAGCTCGCCTGTCGCGTGCAGTTGATCAATCATCTCGCGCACAGTCGGTACGATCTGCCCGAGCGTCAACTCCGTCATCGACCTCCACTGCCTGAAGGGTATACGCCAGCGGTATGACTTCAGGATTACGCGTGACCCATCGCGCAGCAAGATGCCTGGCGTAGCTTGCGCGGCCCAGAACAACCCTGTGCGACCGCTTACCACCTCCCACTGGAGCACCAGGCGAAACTCCTGGACTTCGCCAGCGAATGGTCCCGGGTCGGTCAGCTCGCTCTGGAATCCGACACCCTCGTCTTCATTGAGATCCCGGCCTGTGGCCCAGATCTGGCTCTCATCATCCGCGAGCTCGGACCAGGCACGTTGAGCGAGCGCAAGCACTGAATCACGGGCGCGCTCCCAAAACGAAACCATTGCGGTGTAGGTCGGATCGGCCACGAAAATCTCCACTCCCGCTAGCAGGCAGGCCACCCTGAAGTGGTAGCATTGCACGCTTGATGCTTGGATGCACAATCCGCCCGTAGGCTGTTTGCTATACTCCAAGGAGCGGTTTCTGCTGATTTTATCGAGGTAAACGCGGTGAAAGTAACGGTCGATCGAAAGCCAGGCAGTGTCGTTGATCTGGACATTGCCGCCGACCCCGAGGAGTTCGCCGAGGCGGTCGAAAAAACCTACAAGGATCTGACGAAAAACGCGAACATCAAGGGATTTCGGCGTGGTAAAGCTCCACGTCAAGTCATCGAGCGCATGATCGGTCGAGACGCCATCGTGGCGGAAGCCGGACGTGGAATGCTCGACGATCTCTATCGCCAAGCATTGGAGCAGGAAGACCTGCAACCAATCAGCGAGCCAGAGGTCGACATTTACAACGAGGATCCCGTCGCGTTCCGTATCGTCGTCGAAGTCTTCCCAACGGTCGAACTCGGTGACTACAAGAGTGTCTCAGTCGAGCCACGCGAAGTAGATGTCACTGACGAAGAGGTCGATGAGGAGATCGAGGCGCTGCTGAAGAACCACAGCGAGTGGGTCGAGGTGCCGATTGCTCGGTCACCAGCCGAAGGAGATCAGGTCACGATTGATCTCTCGGTCTTCGACGGCGACGAGCCGTTCCAGGAGCCGGCTCCCGATACCGAGTTCGTCATTGGCGAGAGCAATCTCTTCTCTTCACTTGAAGAGGCGCTCAAGATGATGCAACCCGACACGACATCGGAAGTCACCCTGGCATTTGAAGAGGACGACACCTCTGTCCGGCCCGAGCTGCGCGGCAAGACCCTGCGCTACGTCATGACCCTCAAGGCCGTCAAGACGCGCAAGCTCCCAGAGTTCGACGACGAGTTCGCTGCGCATGTCAGTGAAGAGTTCGAGTCTGCCGAAGCGCTGCGCGAGGAGATCCGCAAGGATGTCCTGCGACGCAAGGCGTTCGAGGCTCGCAATGAGATCCGCAGCGAGATTATCGAGAAGATGGCCGAGACCTCCGAGGTCGCCGTCCCCAAGACGCTCATTGAGACCGAGATCAACGACTCGATCCAGAACATGCAGACCCGGCTCGCTCAGCAGGGCCTGCGGTTTGAGGACTACCTCGCTCAGGCTGGACAAACCGAAGAAGAGCTGCGTGAGGAGATGGCCGAGGACGCTGAGAAGCGTGTTCGCCAGACGCTCATCATGCAGGAGGTCTGGGAGGCCGAAGGGCTGGAACTGACCGAGGAAGACTTCGAAGCGGAGATCGACCGGCTCATCGGCGGTCAGACTGACAACGAGCGCATGCGAGAGCTTTATCGATCCGACTACTTCCGCAGCGCGCTCGAGAGTGATCTGCACGACCGCAAGCTCATGGAGCGTGTCGTCGAAATTGCGACGAATGGAGCTGGTGCAATCACCGGCCCCGGCGCCGAGCTACTTGAAGCCGATGAAAACCCAGAGCCAGAAGTTGAAGATGACGACGGCGACGCAGAGGCAGAAGATGAAAGCAGCGCGGAAGTCGCCACGGACATCGATGCCGAAGCTGAAACCGAAGATAGTGACGACCTCGATGCCTCCGCATCTGCATCAGATGACGGCGAGGCGGAAGAGGATGACGACAGCGGCGATGATGCCGCAGCGGACGATAGCGACGAAGCGGACGACGAAGACGAATCCGATTCGTAGGACCAGGGCCAACAAGGTTCCATCGACCTCGAACCTGGAGTGTGCCGGAGCACGTTGATGTGACCGGTGCGCGGGCCATGGTGCGCCAATATTTCACAGCAAAGGAGTGAGGCCAGATGGAATGGCAATCACGATCACCACGACCCGAAGCCTTGATCCCGATGGTTGTCGAAAGCACCAATCGGGGCGAGCGTGCCTACGATATTTATTCACGCCTGTTGCGAGACCGCATCATCATGCTTGGCACGCCTATTGATGACCAAATCGCCAACCTGATCAGCGCCCAACTGCTCTTTCTTGATTATGAGAACCCCGAGCAGGACATCATCATGTACATCGATTCGCCGGGCGGCAGCGTCTATCACGGTCTCTTCATCTATGACACGATGCAGACCATTCGCGCGGATGTCCGCACCTACGCCTGTGGTCTTACCGCCAGCATGGGTGCTGTTCTGCTTTGCGCGGGCACGCCAGGCAAGCGATTTGCGCTGCCGAATTCCAAGGTACTAATCCACCAGGGGTCGAGCGGTTTCCGCGGCACGATCCCCGATATCGAAGTCCAGGCCGAAGAGACGATGAAGCTCAACAAGCGCATGATCGAGATCATGGCGCTCCATACCGGTCAGGATTTTGATACCGTCAAGCACGACACCGAGCGAGACAAGTATCTGAACGCCGAAGAGGCGGTGGAATACGGGCTCGTCGATCACGTACTTGAGTCGCCCAAGATTCAGAAGCTGATCGAGATGCGAAATCAGGAATCCGGCAACGAGAAGTCCGACAACGGCAAAGTCGAAGAGTAGCGAACGCCTGTAAACGGCCACCAGCGACGAGGAAGGCAATCAATGACCGGCACACGAGGAGGACGTGTTCACTACCGATGTTCTTTCTGCGGAAAGAGTCAGGAGGAAGTGCGCCGTCTGATCGCTGGACCAGGCGCTGTCTATATTTGTGATGAGTGCGTGCAGCTCTGCCGCGAGATCATCGATGAAGAAGACCACCCGGTTCAAGAAGCTGATGATGACATCGGACGCATGCTCCCGCCGAAGGAGATTTTCGAGCGGCTGAACGACTACGTCATCGGCCAGGAACGAGCCAAGAAGATCCTCTCGGTGGCCGTTTACAACCATTACAAGCGTGTTGCCGCCCAGCGCGAGCAGGATGACGTCGAGATCCAGAAATCCAACATTCTCCTGCTCGGCCCCACAGGCTGCGGCAAGACGCTGCTGGCCCAGACACTGGCCAAGATCCTCGATGTGCCGTTCTCCATCGCCGATGCAACCGCGCTCACCGAAGCCGGGTATGTCGGTGAGGACGTTGAGAATATCCTCCTGCGGCTTATTCAGAACGCAGGCGATGTTGCCAAGGCCGAGCGCGGCATCATCTACATTGATGAGATCGACAAGATCGCCCGCAAGGCAGAGAATCCGTCGATCACCCGCGATGTCTCGGGCGAAGGTGTTCAGCAAGCGCTCCTGAAGATCATGGAGGGCACGGTCGCCAACGTGCCGCCGCAGTCCGGCCGCAAGCACCCGCACCAGGAGTACATCCAGATCGACACCACCAACATCCTCTTCATTTGCGGTGGTGCGTTTGAGGGACTCGATGAGATCATCCGCCGCCGGCTCGGGCGAGACGGCTCCATAGGTTTCACTGCTGCGACTGAGAACGTCGCTGAAGAACCAAGCCTCCTCAGCGTCGTCGATCATGACGACCTGCTACAGTACGGGTTGATTCCTGAGTTCGTCGGCCGCTTGCCGGTGGTTGTCTCGATTGAGGATCTGACGCAGGAAGACTTGATGCGCATTCTGGTTGAACCCAAGAATGCGATCATCAAGCAATTCCAGCGCATGTTCCAGTTCGATAACGTCGAGCTGATCATTAATCAGGATGCGATGGAGGCCGTTGCCGATCGCGCGCTGCAACGCAAGACTGGCGCTCGCGGGCTGCGCACGACGATCGAAGAGGCGCTGCTGGAGGTGATGTACGACATCCCGTCGCTCGATCACGTCCGCAAGTGCGTCGTCAACGCCGACGTCATCCGCAACGGCACCCGTCCGCTGCTGATGTCCGTCAACGACCGTCCAATCGAATACCAAGAGACTGCCTAGGCTACGCGCCGAACCTCTCGAGCGCGTACGGCTCAAGTGGGATAGCCGGCATTCCTGTCGTCATCAGCTCAGCAAGCGCGAGCGCTGATGCTGGACCCATGCCCACCCCAGTCGTGCCGTGTCCAGTCAGAACGTAGAGTCCGTCGACGCCAGGCGCAGGGCCGATAAGCGGCAAACCATCTGGTGTCATGGGCCGGAGCCCTGCCCAGACCCGTTGAATATGAACGTGTGCCAGGCGCGGCATAATCTCTATCAATTCCTGCGTGAAGCCTGCTAACCGGCTCGGCTGGATATCGCGACGGTAGCCGACGAATTCGACAGCGCTGCCGAAGAGGACTCTCCCGCTATCAAGCTGCCTGAATCCGAGTTCCGTGCCGCGGATAACCCGGGATGTCACGGGCGGCAATGGCTCGGTCGTCAGAAGTTGACCGCGACCAGGCTCCACAGCCAGCCGGACCCCAACATCCTTCGCTAGCTGTGCTGACCACGCGCCAGCAGCAATAACGACCTGTTCGGCCCGAATCTTGTGACCGTCAATTACGACGCCGTCGACCCGGCCACCACCTGCCAGGATGCCATCGACTCGAATGCCGCCGCGATATTCTGCTCCTAGCTGACGAGCTGCCTCGAGAAATGCCACGGTGGCCCGCATGGGGTCGATGTGGCCGTCATCTTCTATGCGGAGTCCAGCAATCGCCTTGTCAGTGACGAGCGGCTCGATTTCCTGAATCTCATCCGGCGAGACCAAACGCATCGAGAGACCAAGGCCCTCGCGCTCGCGCTGGAATGTCTCCAGATTTCGAACTTCGGCGGGCGTGAATGCCAGGAGGAGTTTGCCGTTGCGGTGAAACTGAAGTGGTCGCTCCAGCTCGATCTCAGCTCGCTCATAGAGCTTCGCGCTCTCGACGGAGAGCGCCAGACTTGAGCCAGGAATGCCACTCGACGGCGAGACCATCCCGGCATTCGCCCCGGAGGCTTCCGCTGCCGGCCCTCGCCGGTCAACGATCAGTGGTTTGACGCCACGTTGCGCAAGATAGTAGGCGAGGCAGGCGCCGGTGATACCCGCTCCAATGATGATGACGTCCGGTGAGACTCCGAACAGGTCCTCGTTCATGCTTCAATGCGCTCCTCGGCAGCTGTGCTCGTGCTAGCCGCGTGATCTTGGGTCGAAGATATCGCGCAGGCCATCACCGACCAGATTAAAGGCCATGATCGTGATCAGCAAGGCCATACCGGGCGCGATCGAATACCACGGTGACCCCAGGAGATAGACGGTTCCGTCACGAATCATCTGTCCCCAGGTGGCTGTCGGTGGGGCAATGCCGAGTCCGATGAAGCTCAAGCTGGCCTCGAGCCGGATGGCCGACGCAAGATAGAGGCTTCCCAGCACCAGGAGTTCGCCGAGAATGTTCGGGAGGATGTGAACCCGTACCAGGCGCTGGTCTCCCACGCCGAGAGCTTGAGCCGCTTGTACGTAGTCTGCATTCTTGACTGACAGGGTCGGGCCGTGTGAGTAGCGCGCGAATCGCGGAGTAATCGTAATACCGATGGCGAGGATGAGCTTGAATAATCCGCCGCCAAGCACAGCCATGACGAGCAAACCCGTGATTAGGTCCGGAAATGCCAGCAGAATGTCAATCACGCGCATGATCACGGCTTCAGTCTTGCCACCGCGATAGGCAGCAATCGTGCCGAGTAGCGTCCCCAAAATTCCCCCGAACGCCACCGAAAGCACACCGACGAGCAGGGCGATTCGGGCACCGTAGATGATACGGCTCAGGATGTCGCGCCCGAAGTTGTCGCGCCCCAACCAGTAATCACTGCTTGGAGGAGCAAGGCGGTCGATGGTGCTTTGCTCAAGCGGATCGTACGGGGCCACCAGTGGTGCTGCAATTGCGATGAGGACGATGATGACGATCAGGACGGCCCCGACAACTGCAGTGCGGTTTTGGAGAAACGTGCGCATTAGGCGCTCGCGCTCCGAGACTATTTGCACCTCGTGCAGCTGGCCAGATTGGGCAACAGTGGCCATCAGTCATACCTCACTCTGGGATCCAACAAACCGTAGCAGAGGTCCACGAACAGGTTGATGAGCACGATAATGAAGGCGTAGACGACCATGATTGACTGCAGCGTCGTGTAGTCACGCTGCCGCACCGCACCGACCATCAGTTTGCCGAGGCCCGGGCGGGCGAAGACGACCTCGGTCAACACAGAGCTGCCTACCAGACTGATCGTGAAGATGCCGACCAGCGACGCGATCGGGATCATTGCCGTTCGCAGGGCATGGTTGAAGAGTACGACCCGGTTGCGCAGTCCCTTGGCCCTCGCCGTGCGCACGTAATCCTCGCTCAACACGTTGAGCATGACAGAGCGGGCGACGCGCGTAACGTACGCGGTCATGATCAAGCCGAGTGTTGCTGCCGGGAGAACCAAGTATCTGAGGTTATCGATCGGTTCCGAGAAGGGCTTAGCGCCAATCGTCGGCAAGATCGCTAACTTCACGCCGAAGACGAACAGTAGCAGCACGCCGAGATAGAACGCTGGGAACGACACCCCCGCGAGTGAGAGTACGCGCCCGATGTAGTCCACGCTGGTGTTACGGCGCACGGCTGTTAGCACCCCAGTGGGAATGCCCAGCGCAAGTCCGACAATGATGGCGGCGATGGTGAGCTCAATGCTGTAGGGCAGCACAAACTTGATCTGATTAATCACGGGCTCACCAGTGATCAAGGAATCGCCAAGGTCGCCGCGCAGCAGATCACCAAGAAAGGTGAAGTACTGGACGTAGAGCGGATCGTCGAGCCCCATCCGCTGTCGCAGTTGCTGAACAGCATCTTCCGATGCGTAGTCCCCGAGCACTGCCGTTGCCGGATCCCCAGGGACTACGCGCACCAGGAGGAAGATGATGGTCAGTACTGCCAGCAGGGTTGGGATTGATAGCAGCAGGCGCCGCAGCACATATTTGCCCATTAGCCTTCGCCCAACCTCCGTAGTTCGAGATGGGCGTTAGCCCTCATTGATCGTCGTTAGCTCCGTAATCTGCGGATACAGCGCCAGAATCGAGACCAACTCATGGCCGTAGTCGACACTATCGCGCCGTGCATAGACCTGGTTGATGTAGTGCAGCGGCAGAGCAGCCATATCCTCCAGAATCTTGGTGTTCGCTTCCTTCCAAATCTCGGCCTGGGCATCGGGGTCGGTCTCGGCGCGACCTTGCTCGATCAAGTCATCGATCTGATCGTAGTGCGAGAAGTTAGTGATCGGGTTTGCGCCTGAGACGACGATAGAGTCCGAATGGAAGAAGTGCGTCAGGAACACGTCGGCATTAGGTCGCCACACGATGTAGAGCGTGATCGGATTGACGTCCTCGCGGATCAGGCTGTGGTAGGTCGGGTGGTCGACGACTTCCAGCTCGATATCAACGCCAATCTCGCTGAACTCCGCCTGCATGGCTTCGTAATTCTTGCGATATGACTCATTTTGCGATGTGACGAGCTTCATGCTGAATCCGTCGGCGTAGCCTGCGTCGGCCAGCATCTGCTTTGCCTTCTCGACGTCATAATCGTAGGCGACGCCAGCAGCCTCCGCTTCTTCCTGGGTCAGGCCGCCAGCGAGAAATTGGGCCGGCACGATCGAGTAAACATTCTCAGCCACTGGAGAACCGAAGAGCGCCAGGTGACCATCGCGACTGATCGCATAGGCGAGCGCCTTACGTACGTCGGGATTCGAGAGCGGCTCGACCGTGACGTTGAAGTTGACAATTGCGACTTCGCCGACGCCGAAGACGTCGACTGCAGCGCCATCGGTGGCGTCTACGCGCTCCACCCACTGTGCTTCCGGCAATCCGTCGATGACGTGGAGTTCGTTCGACTGAAGCCCAAGCTCGCGACTGGTCGGATCGCTCACGAACCGCAGGCTGACTCCCGCAAGTTTCGGCGCGCCGCGGAAGTAGTCGTCCCACGCAACGAGCTCGATGCTGTTCTGTGGGGTGTAGCTGTCGAATCGGAACGGCCCGGTTCCGACAGGACTGGTCTTGAATGCGTCGAGCCCCTGGCCCTCAACAGCCTGTTGACTCACGATAAAACCGCCGGCATAGTTCGCGACCTTCGGCAGGAAGAGTGTCGGCGACAACGGGGGATCGACGGTGATTGTTACCGTGTAGTCATCCGGGGCTTCAAATGTCAGCCCCTCGTATTCGGCTGCAAACGCTGAGCGCTCTGGGTCCGCAGCTTTTTCAAGCGAGTAGATGACATCTGCAGATGTGAGCTCGTAGGACTCAGTGTCTGGGCCTGGATGGAACATGACACCCTGACGTAGGTTGAAGGTCCAAACTTGACCGCTGTCAGAGTCTTCCGGCTCGGGTACAGCTTCGGCCAGGTCCGGCTCAAACTCGCTACTGTCGCCCGGCTTGTAGCGAATCAGTCCATTGAAGATCATGTCCACTGCTGTGCGGTCATTGGTCGATGAGGCGAAGTGTGGATCGAGGGTGCCGAGGTCAGCTGCCTCCAGGCCAAACGAGAGAACAGGTCGATCGGCAGCTGGTTCTTCGCTGCTCTCCTCAGTTTCTTCCTCAGTAGCCTCATCGTCGCCGCCAGAAGCTTCGGTCTCAGTTGTCTCTGCCGTCTCTTCAGCGGCTTCGGTTTCCTCAGCAGCCTCGGTCTCTTCGGCAGCTTCAGTCTCGTCGCTAGCTTCTGTTTCCGTCGACTCGGAACCCGATTCCTCGGTGGTTGTTGCTTCGCCGTCGTCATCATCGTCGTCGCCTCCGCAAGCTGCGAGGAGCGCGGAGACTACCGGCGTAGCGAGCCCGAGCGCGAGCGCACGGCGCAAGACGGCTCGACGGCTGAGCGTCCCTTCAGCAGCTTCGGTCCAAAGCCGTGTCAGACTGTCATCGCGAGTCATGTCCCACCTCCCGAATCAACACGCATTCGACGGGCTCCCCTCGGTGCCAAGTCCGCCGATCTACGCGGTACATTTTCCTTATCGATCAAAAGAGTATCATGTAACAACACTCTTTGCCGATATCAGCCTTTGTAGGTGACATAACCCAAAGTCACCAAGCGACGAGTGCCGTATGCTGCTGGCTCCGGAGTACTGCACACAGGTAGTACGATGGATGCAGAACTGTCTTCGGGGCTGATAAGGAGCCGGTGTTCTATGAGAGCACATGCGGTCGAGTCTGAATCTATCAGTCAAGAGCACCTGGGCTGGGCAACTACGGCATCGATTCGGTCGCCAAAGGGCAAGCTGATCACCGCTAAGGGACAGCGCCTGACCAGTGAGATGATCCCAGCTATCGCGTCGCTCGAGAACCGGACCCTGCATCTGGTTGAGCTGGAGCCAGGGGACCTCCACGAGGACGACGCCGGGCGGCGCGTCTGCGAGGCTGTGACAGGGCCAGGTGTCATCATCGACGGCCCCTATCATTCTCGCTTCAACCTCAACGCCAGACACCGCGGTCTCTTGACCGTGAACGAGCCAGTCATCGACGAGATGAATCGCATCGGTGATCTTGCCGTATTTACGCTCTTCGACAATCAGGCTATCGTCGCTGGCAAGACGGTGGCCGGTGTCAAGGCAACACCCATCGTCGTCAAGGAAGTTGAAGTCGAAGCGCTGGAAGACCTCGCCTCGGCGCACGACGCACCGGTCATTGATGTGCTGCCCTTCAAACCGCTGAAGGCATTCGTCGTCGCGACCGAGAGTCTGCACCCTCGTCTCCGCGAACGATTCCAGACTCGCGCACGGCGCAAGATTGAGTGGTTTGGTGGATCGTTGCTGGATACGGAGTTCGTCGATCCTGAACCGGACGCGGTTGCCGATGCGTTTCGTGCGGGACTGGAACGGGGAGCCGACGTCTTCATGGCAGCGGGTGGCAACACCCTCGATCCGCTTGATCCGATCTTTCAATCATTGCCACGCTTCGGCGCAGAGATCGTCCACTTCGGTGCTCCTGCTGATCCGGGAAGCATGTTCTGGGTGGCCCGCGTCGGCGAGAAGCCCATCTTCAACCTCGCTTCTTGCTCGATGTATTCTGAATCCACCGTGATCGATCTGATGCTCCCGCGCGCGATGGCCGGACTGCCTGTTACCAAAGATGACGTCATTTCCTTGGGATATGGCGGCTTGCTTGAAGACGAAATAGCGTTCCGATTTCCAGACTATGATGCTGATGATGACGTGAGCGAAAGCTGACCCTCAACGAGAGGATCTGAGATGAGCGATAAGCCAACCGTTGTCGCTGGCGGGACCGTGGTGACCAGCAATGGACCCGTACAAGCCGACATCGTGATTCGTGATGGCCGGATATCCGCGCTGACCACCGATGCGAGCGACCTGCCCGATGCTGACCGTATCGACGCCTCGGGATTGATCGTCGTTCCTGGCGGTATCGACGTCCACACGCATTTCCGCGTGCCGGATCCAGATGACGTCGAGGGGTTCGATTGGGGATCGCGTGGCGCACTGGCTGGCGGCATCACGAGTGTCGTGGAGATGCCTCAGGCGAACCCCACCGCCGTCACCGGAGAGGTCGTGAAGCAGAAGAAGTCGCTCATCTCCCAGCACTCACGGATCGATGTCGCGCTCTGGGGCGGGGTCATCGGCCAGCCCTGGCAAGAAGTCCAAGACATGATCGATGAGGGCGTTGTGGCACTCAAGGCGTTCATGCCTGAGTCCAGTCCTGCGTTCCCGCACATCACCGACGACGTCTTGCTGAGCACCTTTCAGAATCTAGTGGAAGTAGCACCCGATCTGCCCTTCGGACTCCACGCCGAGAGTGATGCCTTGCTCCAGGCAGGGCTCAAACGCATGCAAGAGAGTGGCAGGACCGATCCGATGGCGCATGCCGAGAGCCGCCCGCCGCTCGTAGAGACCGAAGCCGTGCATCGCGCGCTCTTCTTTGCTGAGCACACGGGCGGACGACTGTATATCTGCCACTGCGCATCGGCGGAGGCGCTGGCCTTGATCGCCAACGCCAAGGCGCGCGGCGTCTTCGTTGAGGTCGAGACATGCCCGCAATATCTGCTGCTCGACACCACCGATCTTGAAGCGCAGGGACCGTGGGCACGCTGCGCGCCGGCGTTCCGGGACCGCGAAGAGGTCGAGCAGATCTGGGAATTCGTCGCCGACGGCACGATCGATGTTATCTCCTCCGATCACTGCGCCTACACGCGAGAATCCAAGGAGGCAGGACTCGACAATATCTGGAATGCGCCACTTGGCTGCTCCGGAGTTCAGACGATGTACCCGGGCATGCTCGATGAGATGATTCACCGGCGCGGGCTCGACCTGACGCATTTCGTCGATCTCGCCGCCACGACGCCAGCCCAGATCTTCAGCCTCTACCCGCGCAAGGGTGTCATCCAGGTTGGATCGGATGCCGATCTGGCCCTGTACGACCTCGACCGCCCGTGGGAGGTCCGTGGTGAGAACATGCTGCACAAGAACAAGTGGACACCGTACGAGGGCAAGACGATCGGCTCATCGGTCATCAAGACACTGGTACGTGGTGTCGTGCAATTTGACGCGGAGCGTGATGACCCGTTGACTGGGTCAGCGGGTGATGGCAAGTTCCTGCCTCGTGGTTATGGCGAGATGGAGTAGCGAGAGATGGCGACGCTGACCCTCACTGGGGGCACGATATACGACGGCGCCGGCAACCCCGGCGTGCGCGGCAATCTGGTCATCCAGGATGATCGCATCGCCGCCGTTGGGCCAGATGCAGCACCGCGCGGCGAGATCATTGATGTCACTGGCATGGCTGTGTCCCCCGGATTCATCGATACGCACAGTCACTGCGATCTCGTCGGCATCTCCGACCGCCAGGTCGCGCCGAAGATCATGCAAGGCATCACAACTGACCTGCTGGGACAGGACGGCTTCTCAGAAGCGCCGATCAAGTCGCAGGATGTCGACCACTGGCGCACGCACCTGGCCGGTCTCAACGACGACCCGGACCTGGAGTGGACGTGGCGTCGATTCCGCGAATATTTCAGATTGCTCGATGGTTCGGCGACCAACTTCGCCTGCTTGGTAGGACACGGCACCGTCCGGCTGCACGTCATGGGCATGGAGAATCGTGAGGCGAATCGCTCGGAACTGACCAAGATGCAGGTGCTCGTAGGCGAGGCGTTGCAAGATGGCGCCTGTGGTTTCTCGACCGGCCTCATCTACACGCCGTCGGTCTACAGCGACACGGCCGAGCTGATCGAGATCGGACACGTCGTCAGCCGCCACCAATCGTTCATGGTCTATCACATGCGATTTGAGGGTAATCGGGTGCTCGACGGTATCCGTGAAGTCGTCGAGGTCGGCTCGTATTCCGGCGCATCACAACATATCTCGCACTTCAAGGCTCGCGGTCGCAGTGCCTGGGGTAAATCGACCGAGATGGTGCGCGCCGTCAATAGCGCCCGTGCCGCCGGTATCGATCTCACCGCAGACCAATATCCATACACGGCTGGCTCGACCATGCTGGGTGCGCTCTTGCCGCCCTGGGTTCATTCCCGAGGTGTCGATGGCCTGAATGCCTGGCTCCGAGACGACGGGATGTCGGACCGTATCAAGCAGGAGATCGAGGGAGGGCGCGACGACTGGGAATCGAGCATTGCCGCCAGCGGCTGGGACGCCATCGCCATCGTCGGCGTCAAGACCGACAAGAATCAGTGGGTCGTCGGCAAGCGCATCCCGGAGATCGCCAGCCAGTGGAATCTCGATAACTACGAGACGATGGTCCGTCTGCTGCTGGAGGAGAACCACGCTGTCTCGATGGTGCTCCACATGATGGATGAGCAAGACGTCCAGACTCTACTGGTGCAGCCCTGGCTGATGCACGCCACTGACGGACTTATGGGTGGCACGCCGCACCCAAGGACCTATGGCACCTACCCGAAGATCCTCGGTCACTATGTCCGTGAACAGAAACTCATGCCGCTCGAAGAAGCCATCCGCAAGATGACCTCGCTTCCAGCCTGGCGCTGTGGTCTGGCGGGTCGCGGCACGCTCCAACCCGGCGCCTTCGCCGACGTCACCGTCTTCAACCCCGATACCGTGATTGATACCTCGACCTACGACCAACCGATCTCGTTTCCAATCGGCATCCAGCACGTCTTCGTCAACGGCGTCCACGCCGTCCGCGATTCCCGCGCCACCGGCAACCTCGGCGGCCGAAAACTTAGACGTGAGATCCCAGCCCCTGGGACTAAGCGGCCTGGGATTGATATGTAATCGAAGGAATCGTTATGGCAGTGAAGCTTACCTACGATTCTGAGATCGATGCTCTCTATATTCAATTGCAAGATGCTTCAACAGTTGACAGCGTGGATGTGGAAGATGGCGTGACCCTCGACCTCGACGCGAGCGGGGGCGTTGTGGGCGTAGAGATACTCGACGCAAGGTCTCATCTCGATAGCGAGAGCGATTGGCCAGCATTGATCCTCGAACACGTCGAGGTGTGTTAGAGCGTTAATCGGCTTCCCCATACGCGCCACCACCCGCCACCACCGACGTGAAGCTGTCCTCAGGCGTAACAAGCTCGATCACGCCAGTCTCCATCGCGCCGTCAGGAGCAAGATCTTCGCCGTTGCGATAGAGCCGGTTGACGTCGCTGGGCTGGCCGCCGAAGAGGCCTGGGGCGGGGTAGCGCAGCCTGTCTGGGTGGACGTAGACCTGGACTGGTGGCTCGAAGTCGGGTCGCTTGCGAATGGTGACGCGCTGACCCGGTGAGCCGTTCCATTTGCCACGACCGAAGTTGTCGACCAGTTGATCTTCCTCGACCAACACCGGCACGCGATTCTCGAAGATCTCGATAGGCACGTTGCCTGCGCTCGATGGAAAGCAGTTCCGCGTAACGCCATGATGGCCGTATCCCGCGCCACGACCGCCGCCGCAGATGAAATGCGCGTTGTATGGCGTGCCATTGGCATCTCGCGCATCGACGGCCAGCGTGTACATCAAGCCGTTTCCAGCCTGCACCCGCTCTGGCATCGCCTCGGCCAGCGCGTCGAAGACGAGCGTGTGGATATGCCATCCCGTTCGAACTCGAGAGCCCACTGATGCGGGTGGCTCGGCATTCAAAATCGAACGCTCTGGTGCGCTGATCTGAATCGGCCGGAAGCAGCCTTCGTTGTTTCTCACTCCTGGCGTCAGCAGACACTTCAGGGGATAGACGGTGTGGGCGCGTGTGTAGGTGAAGGTGCAGCTGATGCCGCCGTTCATCACTTGTGGTGCGGAACCAGCGTAATCGACATAAATGTCCTTATCAGAGATGTCGATTTTCACACGCAAGGGTAGGGGCTCACCATTCGCCTCGATGAAGACCTCTGAGGTGTAGGTTCCGTTGGGCACCCCTGCGATCGCGTCGCGCATGGCTGATTCCGAGCGCTTCTGCACTGTCGTCGCTAGAGCGTCGAGTGAATCGAGATCGTACTCTTCCATGAACGCCAGTAGCCGCTGCTCGGCAACGCGGTTGGCCGTCACCTGCGCCTCGATGTCGGTCAAGACCATCTCTGGCTGCCGGACGTTGTGCTGGATCACGGCGAAGAGCGTCTCGTTCGGCTCTCCACGGTCGTAGAGCTTCAGGATGGGGAAGAAGAAACCTTCCTCCTGGAGATCCCGAACGCTCATCGCGTCCAGCGCGCCACCGATCGAGGAGGCGTGCGCGACCGTGTTGGCGAAGGCGACCACGCGGCCGTTTCGGAAGATCGGCGTCACCACGGCGATGTCGTTGAGGTGACCGGCGCAGATCCAGGGGTCGTTGGTCGCGTAGATGTCTCCCGGCTGCATCTCCTCGACCGGGTACTTGGCGATAATTGCTCGCGTGACATCCGGCATGATCAGGTTGAAGACCGGCATTGAGCGGTAGGAGTGAGCAAGCGAGTTGCCGCGATGATCCAGCAGCTCGCAGCCGAAGTCCTGGGCTGCACCGATGATGGTGGAGACTGCTGTTCGCAACACCGTCGTCCACATTTCGTCGGCGATGTTCACCAGCCGGCTCCACATAATTTCCAGTCCGACTGGGTCAAACGTTCGCTGCACTAGTGTTCCTCCCGGTGGTCAAGTTCGACGATGATGGTCAATCGCTCATCGACCCGTGCCTGCATCTCTGGCCAGATGACAATCGTCGACTCCCGCTCCTCAATGATTGCGGGACCCGCAATTACCATCCCTGGCTGCAACTTCTCGCGGTCGAGCACCGGCGCCGGCCGGTAACCGCCATCTGGGAAATAGACCTGTCGCTCGCCGATCCGCGCATCCTCGACGTCGCCACCGACCAACGCATTGGGCCGCAGCTCGACGGAGCTCTCCGGTCCGGTCGCGGTCAACCGCCAGTGCAAGATCTCGATCTCCAGCCCCGAGAGCGTTCGTCCGTAGCGCGCGTCGTAAGCGCGGTGGAATGCATCCTCGATGGTGGACACCTGCCCCTCGTCTAGCCGTCCGCTGGGCAGTTCGACTTCGATCTCGTGATATTGACCATGCAGGCGCATCTCGGCCCAGCGGCGATAGGTCGTTTGGTCGGGCGGAACTCCCGCGCTCGTGAGTTGCTGTTGGGCTTGTTCTTCCAGCCCTGCGTAGAGCTGATTTATCTCATCCCACGGCGCGGTCTTCAGGTCCACGAGATAGGTGCGTCCGGCAGTGAACGCCACGGGCGAAACTAAGCCACCCAGCGCCGATCCCACGCCCGCACCGATGGGGAAGAGTACGGCCGGCGATCCCAGCGCCCGCCCAACCGCCACTGCGTGTGCCGGTCCAGCACCGCCGGACGCCACGATCGCCAGGCTGCGGGGGTCGCGATTGCGCTCGATGACGTGCACGCGCGCCGCGGCCGCCATGTTCTCGTTGACGATTTGGTGAATGCCCCAAGCCGTCTCTTCGGTCGTGAGATTGAGATCCTCGGCAAGCTGGTCGACTGCCGTCCTGGCGCGTTCGATCTCCAGCGGGAACTCTCCACCGAGGAATGAGGATGCCGCCAGATAACCGAGCAGGAGGTTGGCGTCGGTCACGGTTGGAAGCTCGCCGCCGAGTCCGTAGCAGGCTGGACCTGGATCAGCGCCCGCTGAGTCTGGACCCACCTTCAGCAGTCCCAGCTCGTCAGCCCGTGCAATCGAGCCTCCGCCAGCGCCTATCTCGATCAGATCGATGACTGGCGCGACGATCGGCAACCCCGACCCCTGCATGAATCTGCGCACGCGCGCAGCCTCCAACACCTGCGCCATCTCGGGCTTGCCGCCTTCGATGACACATGCTTTGGCTGTCGTGCCGCCCATGTCGAGCGAGAGCACATCATCATGGCCGCTGATTCGCCCGATGTAGGCTGCCGCCATCGCTCCCGAAGCTGGGCCAGACTCCAGCAATCGCACCGGCTGCTCGGCTGCGGCGCTGGCCGAGCTGATCTCACCAGATGAGAGCAGCATCTGCGGGCCAGCGACGAGCCCCGACTGGCTCAGCTGAGCGTCTAGATCAGCAATATACCGGCGCAGAAGCGGCTTGGTGTAGGCGTCGGCTGCCACCGTCGAGGTTCGTTCGTATTCGCCAGCGATCGGTGCAACCTCGGACGAAAGCGAGATCTCGATCTCCGGTAGCTGCTCCCGCAACTGACAAGCGACCGCGTGTTCGTGGGTTGGGTTGCGATAGCTGTGGAGCAACGCGATCGCCACCGACTCTGCTCCAGCTGCCTGGATCTGATCCGCGATCGCTTGCACATCCTCGGTGCTGGGAGTCACCAGGCAGTCGCCGTTTGCTGTGACGCGCTCAGCCACTTCCAGCCGCAGGTCGCGAGGGATCAGGGGTTGAGGGGGCG
>CAYNTE010000038.1:18245-21888 GCA_964399615.1 uncultured Thermomicrobiales bacterium | reverse complement strand
CTCCCGACTCCCGACTCCCGACTCCCGACTCCCGACTCCCGACTCCCGACTCCCGACTCCCGCGCACCCCAATCAAAAGCGGGACAAGCAACGCTCGTCCCGCTCAAACTTCATACCTGGATTGTCGCCTCTATTGCGAAGCGCTCTGTGCTTGCTGCTCAAGGTCACGGATATGGAGGATGATCGCCCACTGATCTTCACGCGGTAACAGATTCCCAAACGCCGGCATGTAATCACCCAAGCCATACGTGATCACCGAAGCCAGATATCCATCCGTCGAACCGATCAGCCGCTCATCCAGCAGATTGGCTGGCGATCGACCGATAGCTTGCTCAAAGTAGACCGCAACCGGCCCATCACCCTGAGCATCCTCGCCGTGGCAAGCTGCACAGTTCGTATTGAACAGATCAGCCCCATGCTCCAGCACGTCCGGTGTCGCTTCCAGAGGGTTCGAATCAATCGCCGCGAGCTCTTGCCGCGAATAGAGTGGCTCTCGGCCCTGGACCGGCACTGTGCCATCTGGCGAATCGAACCGTGGCGGCTCCACCGACCGGTACATCGGCTGGTAGTGCATCTCCGCGAAGTAGTCGATCGGGTATGTGTTCGTCGAGTCACAGGCCGCAACCAGTGCTAGCACGACCAACATACCCGCTCCGCCAAACAGCAACCGTCCACGACGATGCGACCGCAGGCGAGCGATGAGGCTACGCAGACTCCGGAGCATGCTCCTCCTCCTCGTCGCCATCCTCCGCCTCGCCAGAGCCGCCCGCTACTGGGGCTGGGGATGGTGGTGGTTCCAGCAGATTGATTCGCCGGCCTTCCTCGTCGTACTTGACATCAATCGCGCCAGCTTCCTTCAACAGGTTGCCGGCCTTGCGCACGACCTCTTCTTCGCCTTGCACCAGCACCCCGAGATACCCCTCGGAGATGCGTGTGTCATAGACCCGAGGCCCCGCGCTTGGTAGACGCGATTCGAAGAGCACACCCAGCACCGAGAAGATCATGGCTGAGAGCATCGTGCCTTCATAGATAATGACCAGCATGGCCGGGATCGCCAGAATCGGCTTCCCGCCTGTGATCAGCGGGAACGAGAGCTGAGTTCCGGCCGTGATCAACACGCCCGTAATGAACCCCACACACGCCCCGACAATCGGAAACACGTAGAGATTATGGTGCCGTTCCGACTCGCCGAAGGTCCCGTGTGGGTATGGCGAGCTGGACAGGACGTCGAACTCGTCACCGCCAAAGCCGTTTTCCATCAACGTCCCCGTGGCGGCGGCGGTCTCTTCGACCTCCTGGAACAGGCCCAGTACTGCCCGTTGCGCCATCGCGTGATCCTTCCTCTCAGCCCTCTACTACCCGGTCCTATTATTCCTTGATAATCGCCGGTACCGTTGCCTGCCCGATTTGGATCTCCTGGGCAAACTTGTCGCCCTCCTTAATCTCCCACAACACAATCGGTGGGAAGATCTTGCTGAACAAGAGCAATAGCAACGCTACGATTCCAAACGATCCGGCCACGAGCCCCACATCGAAGATCGTCGCATTGAAGAAATCCCAGTTAAACGTCAGCTGGAACTTCCGTTCAATACCCGGCAAGATGATCCAGTAACGCTCCGACCACATTGCGATATTGACGATGATCGATGTCCAGAACATTAACCTCAGATCACGACGCACACTACGCTTCAGCCACAACGCCACTGGGATGATGTACCCAAGGATGATGATATCCAGCAGCAAGAACCAGTATGGCCACTCGAAGAAGCGCCGCTCCATCGCCGCGAGCTCCGCCGTTTCGTTCGCCGAGATCGCGTAGACCACGTCTAACCAGAAGAAATATAACCACGCCGTCGCGATAACAATCAGCAACCTGCCGATCGCGTCAAAGTGCTCCGGCCTTATAAATTTGTCCCATTTGAACATCCAGCGCATGGCGACCATCAACGTTAACACCGCCGATACGCCCGAATGCACCGCGCCAACCACAAAGTAGGGCGCAAACACCGTTGCGTGCCAGACAGGCACCACCGAAACCGCGAAGTCCCACGACACGATTGAGTGAACCGAGACAAACACCGGCAGAATCAGCGCCGAGAGCAAGATACCGATGATGCCCTGCAGCTTCCACTGCCGCGTATTCCCGGTCCAGCCCAGTGCCAGCGCTCCATAGATCCGGCGTCGCAGCCCGGTCGAGTGGTCACGGATCACCGCCATATCCGGGATCAGCGCGATGAACACAAACATCGCACTACCAGTCAGGTAGGTAAAGATCGCGCTCGGGTCCCAGATCAGCGGTGAGCGAACATTTGGCCAGATATCGCGGTGGAAGTCATAGGGGAAGACCCACAGAATCGCGCGCCACGGCCGGCCAGTGTGAATCAGCGGATAGGTTGCCGCTGTCGCCAGCGAGAAGACCGTCATCACCTCGGCAGCGCGCACGACAGGCCGCCGCCACTCCGCCTCACTCAATCTGAGGATCGACGAGATCATCGTCCCTGCGTGGCTAATACCCACCCAGAAGACAAAGTTCACAATCAGAAAACCCCAATAGACGGGTCGGTTGATGCCTAGCACTTCCGTGCCCCAGTAGACGAGCCAACCCAGACTCACCAACCACCAGGCCACGAACACACCGAAGATGATCGCGCCGACCCAGAACCGCATCGGCGTCTCGAACACCGAGCGTAAGAGCTCGCTATTGATTTGCCGATCTGTAAGGTGTACCCGTTCTTGCATTCGTCTTCTCTCCGGCCCGTCCGATGATAGCCTCGAACGCTACTCGAAATCCCTACTCCGGCTTGCCGATAACCATCACATCGTGGCGACCATACCGTCTGCGAATTCGCAGTCTGATACCGCTTCCATACTCCCAGATGCTCAGCACCGGAATGAAACGCGTCGCCATCATGATCAGGAAGATAGATCCAGCCAGCCCCCCGATAACAATCAGCACATCAAAGACGCTCGGCCCCAGCATCGCTTGCGGAACCATCGCCTCCGTCACCTCATGGGCAAACGGATCCTTGCTCTGGAACGCCGCACCGAAGAGCCGGTATCGATCGAACATCGTGCCGATCGCAATACCCAGCGCTATCAGCGTCACAATGTTCAAGTTCTTGCGTGCATGGTTCGAGATCAAGACGAAGAGCGGAATGATGAAATTCAAGAACAACGTGAACATCATCGGCCATAGGTACGTTTCGAACATCACCAGCTTCAGCATATTGATCTGCCCTGGTATTCGCCCGTACCAGAAGATGATCAGCTCCGAGAAATAGAGCCAGAACCAGAGCATCGAGGTCGTCAGCAGGATCTTGCTAATCGCCCAGAAGTAATCCCAGGTGATGATCTCTTCCATCCCGCCCCAACGGCGCAGGATATACATCAACAGAATCGACGTCGCCAGCCCGGTTTCCAGGCCGCTGATCACCCCGAACGCCGGCAGCACCGCACTGTTCCAATTCGCATACATCCCCGTTGCGAACGACCCGAACAGTATCGACACTGTCCAGACATACAGAATCACATACAACCCGCCAATAACACCCAGACCAGCGCGATGCACGATCCACTGCTTGTGGTTGCCGATCCAGCTCATCGCCAGCTTCGCTTGCCAGCCCTGCTTGCGCGATCGCTCCCT
>CAYNTE010000038.1:5181-18145 GCA_964399615.1 uncultured Thermomicrobiales bacterium | reverse complement strand
CGCAGCAGGATCGCCAGGATTGGTGCGGCCATGAAGCTCGAGAGCAAGTAGAACGAAATGGCAGCAGTCCAGCCCCAAGGTTCAAGATCACTCAGGCCATTCACCGCGGCATTCAGGATCAACGCGATGATGCCGATCGCCCCCAGGATGCCGAGCACCGCCTCGAGCGTCGTCACACCAAACCGGACACCCCCAGCACGGCGCAAACCAGTGCGGATGACCTCGGGTAACGTCACCGAATGTGGTTGATCATGCAGCGCGTGCTCAGCCATTGACCGACATCCAAATCACTTCCCGGCTGGCCTGCGGTGCGGCGCTGCGGGCATGTTCCTCTTCGTCCTCTTCCTCAGCGTTCCCATCGACCACCTTCAGGTAGCCAACGCCCTGGTCCGTCCCGATCTCGCTCAGCACCCGATACATACGGTGGCTGTTCCAGAGCTTCGAGACTTCGCTCTCCGGGTCCATCAAGTCGCCGAAGGTGATGGCGTTCGTCGGGCACGTCTGCTGACACGCCGTCTTGATATCGCCGTCCATCAGCTCCTGGCCCGCGTATTCCGCCTCGCGCACTCCGCGGCGGATCCGGTGCACGCACATCGTGCACTTCTCCATCACACCACGGCTGCGAACCGTCACATCCGGGTTGAGCATATGTTCGAACGTGGCTTCCCACTTCGGCTCGCCCCAGTTGAAGAAGCGAACATTCCATGGGCAGTTGTTGCCGCAATAGCGCGTGCCAATACAGCGGTTGTAGATCTGCGCGTTCAGACCGTCCGTCGTGTGGAAGGTCGCATACACCGGGCAGACTGGCTCACACGGCGCGTTACTGCAGTGCTGGCACATCATCGGCAAATACTTTGCCCGTGCTTCCGGGTACTCATCCCCGCCCTCCCAGTAACGCTCGATGCGGATCCATTCGAACGCACGGTTCTCAAAGAACAGATGCTCTTCGTTAATAGGTTGGTTGTTCTCGGCCTGGCACGCCACAACACATGCACCACATCCGATGCACGAATCGAGGTCGACGACCATTCCCCAACGGGGCATAACCTACCCCTTCCGTCCCAGCTTACGCACACTACTCACCCGCCGGATCATCTCCCGGCGTCCGTGTTCTACGGATAATCTCGTAATCTTCCGGTGATTCAGGCTCAGCTGTGCCTTCCAGCACCGGCAGCTTCTCAAAGTGACCCAAACGCTCCAGCTTTACCCGCGTCGCGCCCCATGCTAGGGTCCCGGTCTCGCGGTCTGTCAGCGTATCGACCAAATCCAGCACATTAATGCCACGGCCCTCTGCATAACGCGTGAAGAAATCATGACCCTGGCCCATCGGGATCGCCGCCACGTTCGGCGCCGTCGTGCGGTTCACATACACCCGCACATCCGCCTCACCGGCTGGCGATGTCACGCGCACATAATCGCCCGTCCCGACTTCCATCTTCTCCGCCGTCTCGGGGTTTAGCTCCACCCACGAGTTCCAGACAGCCGTCGTCATCGGGTCTGGCAGCGCTTGCAACCACGGCAAGTGTGAAAATTCACCAGCACCCAGCGCGACCGCCTCATACGGCACCAGATAGAACGGATACTCGCCTTCGTCGCCAGAATATTCCGGCTGGATCTCCGTTGGCGCAGCCTCGCCACCGCCGGCAGCTGCAGGCTCAGCATCCTCGTTCATCCAGACACCCGTCTGGAGCAGCTCCGTCCAGAACGTCGGTGCATCCTGCGTCCCCGCAATATTGCCCGCGCCACTATTGCGCAGCAATTCACTCTGTGCCTTCACCACGTCCTGGAACGTCGCCCACGGCATCGAATCCGCCAGGCCAAGCTCTTCGGCCGCCGAAAGCAGCACATCCGGGAACGAATAGGTGTCATAGAAGCGCAGCACCGCTGGCTGCATGAATCCAATCGTGGGATAGCCGGGCATCATCTGCGGCACCGCGCTGCCCCAGCTTTCCAGCGGCACATGATCCGGCAGAATCAGATCAGCCATCACACTCGTCTCATCGAGATAGCGCGAGAAGCTGATGATCTTGCCGACCGAGCGCATCGCCGTTTGTATGTCCAGCTTGCGCGGCAAGCCATAGACTGGGTTCGCCTCGTGTACCAGGAGCGTCGAAATCTGTCCGCCGCTCAATTGATCGATAATTCCCTGCCAGTCGCCCGCCGAGATCGGTGTGTCGGGGTTAAACGGCTCCAGATCGCCGCTCAACGGACTGTTCAGCAGCAGGCCACCCGGCTGGTTGACATTGCCTACCAGCAAATTCAATGCATAGATCGCCGTCATGTTCGCCGTGCCGTTGACATGCGCAGCCGCGCTGCCACCGCCAAACGCCACACTTGGCGTCTCACCCGCGAACCGCTCGGCAATCTCACGAATCACATCCGGCGCAACCCCCGTGCTCGCGGCTGCGTCCTCCGGCGAAGGCAGTGTCACGCCACCCATCACCGCGTTGAACGCATCGGCACCCGAAGCATTGCCGCCCTCAAGAATCGCGCTCGCGATCGCCATCGCCAGCAGACCCTCAGTGCCCGGAATAACCGGCACCCACTTGTCCGCCGACGTGCCTGTGCCCGAGAGCCGCGATTCAATATGGTAGACATCGCCGCGTGGACTATCCGCCGAATGCTTGCGTAGCCCGGCATACCCTTGAGCAAGCTGTAGAGGCGATACCCAGGTGTGCAGCCAGTCCGCGCCGAAGCTCAGCACAAAACGCGAGTTAGCAATGTCCGGCTTCGGCAACATCTCTGTGCCGAATACCCGTCGCGCGCCCTCACGCACTGCCGATTGCTCCAGCGTCTGGAATGCAACCCGGCTCCCGCCGACGCCCGTCACAAACAGATCGACGACCTGCTTCAGCGCGCCGCTCAACGGTGCGGTGATCGCCAGCGTCTGGTCGGCTTGCGCGCCCTGCAGCGTGCTTACCAGCTCATTGATCGCGTCGTCCCAGCGGATAGGTTCATAGTTGCCGCTGCCGCGTGTGCCCACCAGGCGCATCGGCTCGCGAATACGGTCTGGGTGATAGAGGTCTTGCAACATCGCCTGCCCACGAGCGTTCAGCACGCCGCGGTTCAGTGGATGGTTCGGGTTGCCCTCCACTTTCTTTGCGCGGCCCTCGAACACTCGCACAATAATGCCAGCCGATTCGCCCGTGTCCGGGTTGACCGTTGCATACCACGCGTCATTGCCCCACAGGTAATCCTCAGCAATATCGTGTGGACTCTGAACCTTGAATTCCGACTTCGGCGATCCGTCTCCCCAGTCGCTGATTTCACACGCCTGGAACAGCACGACTCCTGCAGTCGTCGTCGCCGATAGTTTGAGAAAATCTCGTCGTCGCATGCCCCTCAACCCTCGCCGCTAGTAGTGACAGGTCGTGCAGTCGATTGGCGCTTCGTTCTTGATGTGACAGCTGATGCAGTCATCCATCCGAAGATCACGCACCTGCTTGATCTTCTCCATGTCCGCTACGTCCCCGTGACATGTCGAACATTCAAACCCCGCGTTGATATGCGCCTCGTGCACAAACTGCACATGATCGGGGAGCTGATGTACGCGGTTCCAGTCGACATCTTCAAAGTTTTGCCAGGCGTCTACCAACTTCTGAATCTCATCAGGATTCGAGACGCTATCGCCATTTGCCACCCGGTGGCAGAACATGCATTGCTCCACCGCCGGCAACCCAGCATGTGGCTCATTCGTCGCTGCCCGGTGACAGAACGTACATGGCAAATTCAGTGGATCGCCAGCATGAATCGTGTGTGGAAAGTCGATCGGCTGGTCTGGCGCTGCCTGGGCCGTTGGGCTCAACACCGTGCGCTGAGCTATCAGGAAGACCGCAATCGCCGTCACCAGAAACAGGATCGGCCATGTCAGGACGAAGTAATTAAAGTAGGCACTTCGAAACAGCCTGCGTAGTTTCGAGCCCAAAGCACCCGATCCTTTCTGCCATCCAGCCGTCTACCGGCGGGGTCTAATACCAGACCCGGTCGTAGATCTCGAGCTCAACACCTGAGTAATCAAAGAAAAGATAGCCAAAGACGAAAACCCCGATAATCCCCAGCGCCCCCAGCACCAGGAAGAGCGGGATGCCCATGCGGGCCTTTGGCGGTGCGTCCTTTGTGAAGAGAAGTGAAGGGATGACTGCCCGCCCAAACAAGAGCGAACCAGCAAAAAGCACAACACTGAGATGCGTCAACGTCAAGAACAGGATCGCCAGATTCAGACGAGTCCACATGTCCTCGATGATTGGAATCGGTGGTTGCATCCCCTTGCCCCCGTCTTGACCACTCCGTAGCCGCACGGCTCACTCTAACACGTTACATAGCCGTCGCTCGGTTGTCTGTCAAGCTCTAGCCCCGGCGAGTTTCTCAGACGCGACCGGCCCCCGTCGATCTTGCGTCATCTCGCCGGACTTCTCCTAGTAACCCTAGCCCCGTTTGCGAGGTTGGAGTAGGTGGACGAGGCGATTCCAGTGATACCCAATTGTGAAAGAATTAGCAAGGTTTAGGAGAGCTATGAAACACGCCATCATCATCGGTGCAGGCTTCGGCGGTCTCGCTGCTGCCCGTCAACTCGCTAATATTCCCGGTCTGCTGGTCACCATCCTCGACCGTCACAATCACCATCTTTTTCAGCCATTGCTCTATCAAGTCGCCATCGCCGGTCTCGAAGGTCCACAAATCGCCGAACCCGTGCGGTCCATCATCAGCGAGAATCACAACCAGCGCTTCCGTCTCGGTGAAGTCGAACGCATCGACCTCGATCAGCGCACCGTCACCATCGATGGCAGCCGCCTGCGCTACGACTATCTCATCGCCGCCGCTGGCAGCCGCACCACCGTCCATGGTGTCCCCGGGGCCGACAAGAAGGCACACCACATGAAGCAACTCACCCAGGCCATGAACATCCGCGATCACTGCCTCTCTGCCTGCGAAGCTGCTGCCCGCTCCCGCGATCCCGAAGTTCGCCGCCACCTGCTCACCTTCATCATCGTTGGCGGCGGTCCCACCGGCATCGAGCTGGCCGGCGCCATGGCCGAGCTTCGCCGGCACGTCATCCCTCACGATTACCCCGAACTCGATCCGAACGACTTCCGCGTTGTCGTCGTCGAGTCCAGCGCCTATCCACTCCCCTCCCTCCCCGAACACCTCCAGCACTACGCCGCCCGTGCCCTCACCAATGACCTCGGCGTCGAGCTGAAGAGCAACACCCGCGTTGCCGAAGTGCTCGACGACGGCGTGCGCACCAACGACGACGAGTTCATCCCCGCCTACACCGTCATCTGGACCGCCGGAGTCGAAGGCCAGCCCATCGACGGTTTTCCCGAAGGTGACCGGAGCGGCCGCATCGAGACCAATGCCGACCTCAGCCTTCAGGGACACCCCGAAGTCTTCGTGGTCGGCGATCTCAACGGCCTCAACGACCCCCGCACCGGCGAGCCATTCATCCAGGTTGCCCAGCTCGCCATCCAGCAAGGCCATCTCGCCGCAAAGAACATCCTGGCCGACCTCACCAACAAGCCACGCGGCACCTTCAAGTACCGCGATAAAGGCACCCTCGTCACCCTCGGCCGGGCCAAAGCCGTCGCCGATGTCTATGGCTTCAAATTCCGCGGACTCTTCGCCTGGTTCGCCTGGCTCACCGTCCACCTCGTTCAGCTCGTCGGATTCCGCAATCGCATCTTTGTCCTCATCAGCTGGATCTATAGCTACATCACCTTCGACTTCTCTGTGCGCATCATGTACCGTCGAATACGGTTTCCGCGTATCTAGGTCGAGAGTGAGGATTCCGCCTGATGAAGCTACCCGACTGGATGATTGACGAGCTTGCCCTTGCCGGACCAGAGCACCGCGACGATGCCTTCGTTGCCGCCTACGATCGCAAACAACAGTTCGACCCCACAGAAGACATCCAGACCCTCATCTCGCACGGCATGGACTCATCCAGCATCGTCATCGACCTCGGTGCAGGCACCGGCACCTTCGCCCTCGCCGCCGCCCGGCACTGCAAACAGCTCATCGCCGTCGATATCTCCCCCACCATGACCAGCCACCTGGAGCGCCGCACCGCCGAGCACAACCTCGACAACGTCCAGATCGTTCAGGCCGGGCTATTGAGCTATCAGCATCAGGGAGATCCAGTCGATATCGTCTACAGCCGCAACACCCTCCACCATCTGCCAGATTTTTGGAAAGGCATCGCTCTGGAGCGCATGGCCAGCATCCTTCGTCCAGGTGGCACCCTGCTGCTCCACGACATCGTCTACAGTTTTGATGTCGCCGAGGCTATCCCTGTCATTGAGCACTGGCTGGAGAACGCACACCACGACCCCGCCACAGGCTATACCCGCGACGACCTCGCCACCCACATCCGCGAGGAATACAGCACCTTCAGTTGGCTGTTGGAGCCATTGCTCCAGCAAGCAGGGTTTACCATTCAGGAGGTCGAGACGCGCGGATCACGCACCTACGCAGCCTACCTCTGCAACAAGCGCCTCTAGCCAATCTTCGTCGCGCGGATCGCCAGCTTCAGCGGTATCTGCGGGTACGCTTCCGGCAATCGCCAGTGCCCCTCGTCCCCCTGCTCCATGAGGGCGTGGTACTTCCAAGACGCCACTGGCTCTTCTTCAACGCGCTCGATCCGCAGCCCAGCCTCGCTCAGCGCGTTGATGATTGATCCTAGTGAATGCAGCCACTGCGCCGAGCGCGTGTTCTCGTGTTTCGATGCTGGGTCGGCATAGCTCGCCTCATAGTCCTCCAGCTCCGGTTCTTCGTTGAAGTAGTCGAAACCGATCTTCAGCTCGTCCTCCACCCGATAGTCCAGCAGAAACATCGTTGGGTGCGAGTCGATATAGACGAATGTGCCGCCCGGTTTCAGATGCTCTGCGATCACCTGCGCCCAGCCCGCCAGATCTGGCAACCAGACAACCGTTCCCCACGAGGTGAAGACCAGATCGAACTGCTCATCGAGCTGGTCCGATAGCTCGTAGACATTCGCCTCGATGAACCGGGCCGGGATGGCGAGCTCATCACTCAGCGAGCGTGCCTGCTTGATCGCTGCCTCCGAAAAATCGACCCCCGTTGCCTCAGCCCCGAGCCGTGCCCACGAGAGCGTATCCATCCCGAAGTGGCACTGCAGATGCAGCAGGGTCTTGCCCGCCACCGGGCCTACGAACGCCCGCGTTTGCTCATCAATCGTCGATTGCCCACGCTTGAATGACTCTAGATCATAGAATTTCGAGCCAACGTGCGTCGCTACCCGCTCATCCCAGTAGGCGCGGTTCAGCGCAAAGTAGTCGTCGCGATTCGCCAATGGCCTCTCCCCTACTCAGCTCGCGGGCGAATCAGCATCACCGGCAGGTCCGCATTCTGCACCACGCGCTGCGAGACCGACCCAATCAACGCCCTGCCGATATTCCCCCGGCCATGCGTTGCCATCGCAATCATCCCCGCGCCGAACTCCTCCGCCGACTCCAGAATCGCCTGGTGCGCTGGGCCATGGCGGACTTCAAACTCTACCTCGTAACCCGCAGCCTCCAGCTTGCTCGCCTGCTTGGCCAGCAGGTCGTCGACGATTTCGCGTGTCGCGTCGAGGTACTCGCCAACCAGCCCCAGATGCACTGGGTCGACCACCCAATCTGGCGTCTCGACCACGTTCAGCAGCCGCACCTTCGGCTTTGGCTCTCCGATCGCGTGCAATGCGCGGTCGAACACCTTCGAGCTCAACTCTTCGTCATCAATCGGGAAGAGCACCCGCTCGTACGTCGCTGGCGCCGCTTCCTCGTCTTCGCCCCGAATGCGCACGATCACCACTGGGCAGGTCGCGTCATGCACGATCTTGAACGCGACCGACCCCATCACAATCTGCTGCACACCCGATCGGCCGTGACTCGTCATCACCACCATCGGGTCCTCAGTCTCTTCAACCGTCTTGCGGATCACCGCTGCCGGGTTGCCGATCTCGACCGAGCGCGTCACATTCGGCGCATCCACAGCGATGCCGCCCAGATACGCCTCACGCTCCGCTATCCACTTTTCCAGTTCCGTATCCAAGGTCATCCCGGACGACGCAACCCACAACTCCAGCTGTGGGGTCACGTTGATGACCGAGATCAGGTGTAGCCCTGCTCCCGTGCGACGGGCAAGCTCTTGTGCGTGAGGTAGTGCCGCTTCTGCGGCTGAGAATCCATCCAGCGGAACAATCACAGTGGGCGGCATGGCGGATATCCTTTCGCGTCAGTGCCGTATAGCCCCAAGTATGAAGTCCGCCCCCGCCTGATTGCCACCTATCGCAGATTGCCGATCAACCCCTCAATCCGTTCCATCAGCGCAGCCAGCTCTTCATAGACCGCTTCCTCCTGCCCCGGTGCAAATCCGTCCAGCAACCGGTGCAGCCCTCGAATCTGCTCGCGTACCTGGGCGGGCGATACGGACGTTGGCGATCCTTTCACGGGTTTGTCCGTGCCCGGCGTGACTGCCGCCAGCGCCTCCTGCACCGACAAGCCCGTTGCCATCTGCCGCGCGACCTTGCTGACCATCGACGAGTGGACACCCCCGTCCATCACCCACTTCCCCAGCTCTTCCTGCTCTTCTTGGCCGAGTTGTTGTGCTGCCCGTGTCTGCCGCTCGCTCAGCAGACCGGTGCGCAACGCCTCCTGCAGCGACGGCGCGAGCTTTTCGGTCCCGATCAGCTGGAACAGCCTGCTCCGGCGGATCCCCACCGCCTCCGCCACGCGCTCCCAGGCAGCGCCGTTCATCTGGTCCTTCAGCTCACGCAGCGCCGCCGCGCGATCGAGCGGGTTCAGATCTTCACGGACGATGTTCTCCATCAATTGCTGCAGCAGAATCCGGTCGTCGTCGATCTCCCGCACGATAGCGGGCAGCCGGTCCAGCCCCGCCATTGCCGCCGCACGCCAGCGCCGCTCACCATGGATGATGATGTAGCGGTCCATCTCCGTGTCATAGCGCACAGCAATCGGCTGCAGTACGCCCTCCGCCGCGATCGATGCTGCCAGTTCCGCCAGACTTTCCTCATTAAATGTCGTACGCGGCTGGTTCGGGTCGCGCTCGATCCGGTCAATCCGGATCTCCTTGGCATTGACCAGATCCTCGACCCCCGATGCCTGCGGCCGTGTATCGACAAAGAGGTCATCGACGCGAAATCGTTTACGCTGATTGGCCGGCATGGCTCCTCCGTTTCCTGGTCTCCGCGATGATTGCCCCCGCAACCTCGCGGTACGCGGTCGAGAGTGGTGAGCGCGGCATATATTGCAGAATCGACGTCTGCTCCACGATCGACTCCGCCCCCTTCACCGAGAGCGGCACCGTCGGCAGCAGCGGAATATCCGGGAATCCTTCTTCTAGCGTCTCGATCATGTCCGCCACCAGGCGCGACGAGTGGTGCACCTTCGTCGGCAAAAACCCGATCACATCCAGATCAGGATTCAACCGCCGGATCCGCTGCAGCGTCTCGAACAATCGCCGCAGCACCATCAGCGCCAGTGGATGTGGCTCAATCGGGATAATCAGCGAATCCACCGCGATCAGGATATTGATGCTCAGGATATTCAGCGCCGGTGGTGAGTCGATCAACACGTAATCGTAGGCGCTGAGATCGTTCGTCGAGATCACGCGCTCCAGTTGCCGCTCGCGTTCCAGCACGTTCAGCAACTCCAGCTCGGCTGCGGCCAGATCTGGGTGGCTCGGAGCGATGGAAATGCGCTCCATCTTCGTCGAGTGGACGATCGAATCCAGCGCAAGTGTCTCGTCCACCAGCACGTCGTAGATCGAGTGCTCCAGGCTCGCGACATCCACGCCCACCGCCATCGAGAGACTGGCCTGTGGGTCCATATCCAGCATCAGCACGTGCTGGCCACGCTCGCTCAGCGCGGCGGCAACATTCATCGTGCTCGTCGTCTTGGCAGTGCCGCCCTTTTGATTGAAAAAGGCGATAATGTGAGCCACTTGTGCCTTACCCTCGTGGCGTACGGACGTTGGTGTTCACTCTACACGATTGCACGGCACGATGAACAATCTGTGACTGATTCACCGGTCCCGTCTTCTCCATTTCGAGCACCACTCGACCCGTATGATTCGTTATCCTCATAGCGGTGTCATTGTCTTGGCAGGAGGATACTCGACCTTGTCCCTCTCGATGCCGCGCACCATTGCCAATCGCTACCATATCGATCGCCCAATCGGCGATGGAGCGTTCTCACGTACCTTTCTTGCCACCGACAGTGTCCTCGAGCGCCGCGTCGCCATCAAACTCCTGCGCAACGAGTTCGTCAGCGATCCCGACCTCCTCGCCCGCTTCGAGCGTGAGGCCCACGCTGCCGCCCGCATCAGCCACCCAAATATCGTCTCCGTCTTCGATGTCGGCCTCCAGGGCGATCATCCCTACATCGTCATGGAGTTCGTCGACGGCCCGACATTGAAAGAATACCTGCGCGATGCCGGACCGCTCACCATCGAGGAAACGCTGACCATCACGCGCCAGTTGCTCGATGGCCTGGCCGCCGCCCACGATGTCGGCGTCATTCATCGCGACGTCAAGCCCCAGAACATCCTTCTCGATGAGAACCGCGTCGTCAAACTCGCCGATTTCGGCGTTGCCTACATCACCCACAAGGCGGGCCTCACCAGCACTGGATCAGCCCTCGGCACCGCCGCCTACATGGCTCCCGAGCAAGCCTCCGGGCACACCATCGGCCCGCCTGCCGATCTCTACGCCGTCGGGGTCATTCTCTATGAGATGCTGACCGGTCGCCTGCCATTTCTCGGCGATAACCCCGTGCAGCTCATGTACCGTCACGTCAGCGAACTTCCACCAGCCCCACGCCAATTCAACAGGCGCATCACCATGCCAATCGAGGCCGTCGTCCTGCGTGCGCTCGCCAAAGTCCCTTCCGACCGCTACCCCGACGCCAGAACCATGCGTCGCGCATTGCTCGATGCTGCTCCCGACTTCATTGCATCCGGCGACCCCGGCGCACTCACCATCCGCGATCGATCTCAGACCTTCAATGGTCCCGCACGCCAGTACACGCCTCCACCACCTCCGCCACCCACCCGGCGCACGCCCGCGCACGACCATGCCGACGACCGCCGCTGGCTCATCCTCGTCATCGCCGCCGCCCTTGTCTTGCTGGCCGCGCTGGCAGGCTATACCGTCATCGACAGCCTCGGCCTCTTCGATAGCAATGAGTCTCCACCTGTTGTTGACGCGCAGGCCGGGCTTCCTGCAGACGTCACCGCCACCGCAACGGAGCCACCAGCTACCCCCACGACGGACGGTGCCGCAACCGAACCTGCAGGCGTTGCTTCACCAGAAGCGACTGATCCGGTGGTCGAAGCCACTGAACCGCCCGCGGAGGAGACACCACCGCCAACCGCCACCCAGGAGTCAACGTCTGAGGAAGACAACCAGGACGAAAATGGCGATGATGACGGGGATGACGATAGCGATCAACCGTCTGGCCAGTTCAACGAGCCGCGCGACGCCAGCTCCATTGCTGTCAGCTCGCCTGGCGCATACTCCGCCACCTTCGGCCGCGACGATCTCGTAGCTGGTGGCGCCTATCGCCGCGATGACGGTGTCCTCTACAACCGTCCAACCGCACATCTCTACGGCGAGGGAACACCTTACTCCAGCGCCACCATCTCGTTCGATGCCTTCGAGCTGCCCTCTAGCTCAATCACCGTCCGGATCGTTGGCCTGGACGACGAGCTGCCTGGCCACCCCACCATGCGCCTCTCGATCAACGGTAACGTCATCTGGACCGGCCCGTCACCGTTCGCCAACGAGGAGTGGACCGCCAAATACTGGCTGCTTGGCAACCTCAACTGGATTCAGCAGGGAGAGAACACCCTCACCATCGAACTGCTCGAAGCGGGCGGCGAAGTCGGCCAGCCACCTTGGGTCCTGATCAATGAAGTCCAGGTCGCATGGAACTAGTTAATTCGCCGCGGGAAACTCCGGCATCTCTTCCGCAAAGAGCCAACCTTCGAACAATCCATCGAGCTCTTCACCGCTGATCTCCTCCGCGATCGCCACGAAATCGTCAGTCGTCACCACGTCTCCCGCATAGCGCTCACAATACGTCCGCAAGATCTCGAAGAACGCCTCGTCGCCGGCCGTCAGCCGCAGGGCGTGAAGGGTGAACGCCCCGCGTAGGTAGACACTGCCAGCGAACAACTGGGCCGCACCCGGATCGCCCGGCGGCGGCACCATCTCGCTCCCGCCCGCGCGCCGCCACAAGCCCCGCATCGTTGTGTCTACCGGAACCCCCGAGCTTGCCTCCTGCCAGAGATACTGCGCATACGTGGCGAAGCCCTCGTTCAGCCAGATGTCTTGCCAGCGCTCAGGTGTCACACTATTGCCGAACCACTGGTGAGCGATCTCGTGCGCCAGTGCCGCCGCAAATCCCGGTCCCGGTTCTGAGATCGAGCTATCGAAGATCGGCATCGTCTGGGTCTCTAGCGCTGCTCCGCCCAGACTCTCGCTTAAAATGGCCGATCCATACGTCGCAAACGGATACGGCCCGAACAGCTCGCTGAAGACAGCAATCATCTCCCCAGCCAGCTCGGCCTGCGCTCTCGTCTCCTCTGGCACGTCCTCGGTGAAGACATTCTCGATCTCCACCCCCGTGTCCCCAGGGACCCGCGAGAACTCAAGCTTTCCAATCAGCACCGTTGCCAGATAACTCGCCATCGGCGCATCAGTGGCGTAGACCCAGCGTGTCCAGCCATCTCCGGCTGGCTCCTGGCTCACCAGCGACCCATTCGCCGCGACTTCGAGCCCATCCGGCACCGTCATCGAAATCTGGTAGCTCGCCTTGTCTGAAGGATGATCGTTCACCGGAAACCACGTCGACGCCCCATCCGGCTCGCTCAGCACCACCGCCCCATTCTCCAGCTCGATCCAGCCAACCTCTCGCCCAACCACCGACGCAACCGCTTCCGGAGT
>CAYNTE010000038.1:0-5081 GCA_964399615.1 uncultured Thermomicrobiales bacterium | reverse complement strand
ATCCCGCCGTTGCCAAGTTCTGGAAAATATTCGTCCCCGGCGCCAACCGCACCGGCCAGCGCCCCGTCCGCCGTCGCCGTAGCCGGAGCCGTCGCCATTGCCGTTGCCGTCGGTTCGGGATCATTGCCCGTTCGGCAGGCCGCCAGCGTACCTAGCATCAGCAGACACAGCAGAGCGACCCGCGACGCCATTACTCCGACACTTCGGCGATCGGCAGCGTGAAGCTGAACGTCGATCCCTCGCCAGGAACACTCTCCGCCGAGATCTCGCCGCCCTGGGCCTCCACCAGCTGCTTCACAATTGAGAGCCCCAGCCCGCTGCCACCCGTGTGCCGGCCCGTGCGTTCCACCCGGTGGAAGCGTTCGAAGACCCGTTCCAGTTCCTCCGGCGGAATCCCGACGCCCGTATCCTGCACCCTCACGACCACAAACTGGCCCCTGCGCTCCGCCTGCACCACGATCATCCCGCCCTCTGGCGTGTGCCGGATCGCGTTGTACAGCAAATTCACCAGTATCTGCCGCACGCGCGTACGGTCCGCCCGTACCAGCGGCATGGCCGCCGACACCAGCGATTGCACACTCACTCGCGATTGTTCCCAGGCCAGCAATTGCAATTGCTCGACCACCTGATTGGCTAGCAAGTGCAGATCCACCGTCCCCGTCGCCATCGGCAGTTGCGATTCCTCCAGCCGGGCAAACGTGAACAGATCGTCGATCAGCCGGTTCAGTGTCGCCGACTCCCGGCGCACCGTCCGCAGCCGCTCCGTCTCGGGATAATGTCCATACTCTTCCAGCAGTTGGTCCAGATTGCCCTGGATGATCGCGATCGGCGTCCGCAACTCGTGCGAGACATTTGCAAGAAACGCCCGCCGCCGCTGCTCCGACTCATTCATGCGCTCGAACATCTGGTTGAAACGCTGCCCGAGCTGCGCAATCTCATCCTCGCCATCGATCACGATCGGCTCATCCAGCTCACCCGCTCCCAACGCCTCTGTCGCCGCCGAGAGCTTCGTCACTCGCTGCGATATCCGCCGTGCCGTTCCGATACCGACCGGAATAGAGATGATCAGTGCCACCAGCGCTACCAGCATAAGAATGAAGATGTTTCCGCCGATGAAGCCCAGAATCACCACATCGCTATTGCTACCAGCTGATCCTCCCGGCTCAATGATCGTCAGCACGCCCATGAACTCGTTGCCATGCATCAATGGATAGGCAACCGCCGTTCGCGTGTTCGCGTCATCAATCACCCACGGATTGGTCCATTGCGACGGCTCTCCGGCCAGGTCCAGAATCCGCTGTGTCAAACGGCCCGCGGGAGGTTCAGGCACAGCCACGATCCGCTGTCCCGGTGGGAAATCCGACCGGTCCGACGAAGCGATGATCACCCCATCAAGACCCGTCACAGCTGCATTCGGCGGATTCGAGATCTCCCCACTCGCATTCGACGACGCGACACTCTTCGTCAAAATCTGCAGCTCTGCTTCGATCCGCATCTCTTCGATCGGTGTCAGTGGCTTGCGCAGATCAATATTCGAGAGTTCGATCAACTCCGCTCCACCGCGCGCCATAGAAATCATCGAGTAGTTGGTCGATTCATTGTGAAAGGTATTGGGGTAGATCATGAAGAACGCGACGATGGCCACCGCCTCGATCGCCACTATTGTCAGAATCACAACGAACACGTGCGTAAAGATCAGCCGGATCGCGATCTTCCGGCGTCCCAGACGGTGCGCCCAGCGCATCAGGTAGAAGGGCGCAAGACACACCCACAGCACCAGCTGCAGCGAGAATTTCAGAATCCAGACCGTGGCGTGCAGGGTGTAGCGCCACCAGCTCATGCCTGGTTGCTCTGACTCAGGAGTCTGGGTTGTAGTCGTATTTGTAGCCAATGCCCCAGAGTGTCGCGATCCGTTCGGCCACGTCCTCGTGATCGCCGAGCTTGCGACGCAGACGGAGGATGTGGGTATCGACTGTTCGATCGAAGCCAGCAAAGTCCGACCCCCAGACCCGGTCCAGCAGATACTCTCGGCTGAATGCCCGTCCTGGGTTGCTCGCCAGCAGGTGCAGCAAGTCGAATTCCTTGGCCGTCAGCGAGATGGACTCCTGACCGACCCGCACCTCGCGGCCAGCCGGGTTGATGTGCAGCAGGCCGTGGTTGATCGAATCCGTGTCATCATCAACCGTCGATCGTGCCCGCATCATCTCTACACGCCGCAACAGTGCCGCCACTCTTGCCTGCAACACCCGCATTGAGATCGGCTTTGTCAGATACTCATCTGCGCCAAGCTCCAGGCCAACCACCGTATCAAGCTCCGATGTCTTGGCTGTCAACATCACGATCGGGGTGATCGTGTTGCGCCGCACCTGGCGACAGATTTCGAGTCCACTCGTGCCCGGCAGCATCAAGTCCAGCACAATCAGATCCGGGTCCGTTTGCCCCGCTCCTGTCAATCGCTCTAATGCAACGTCACCATCGTGGATCTGCTCCACCTGGTGGCCATCTTCTTGGAGCGACTGCGCAATCAGTCGCGAAAGCTCCGGCTCGTCCTCAACGACAACTATCAGTGCCAATGCAATCCCTCAACCAAAACCGAACCTGCCGACAACCCTGTAGAGACGTGCGGCTGGCGCGTCTCAATGCCCCAGCCCCTGGACCCTCGCACCAAACGACCACGCCCTATGTCATGCTGAGCCTGTCGAAAGGATCTCTCCGGAAAACTGACAACGACTGCCATCGTTCGCTTCACACGATAACAACCATTGTCATCCTGAGCGTAGTCGAAGGATCTCTCACAGAAACCGTGAAGTCACTGATGTCACCACCGAAACGCCTCAATTGAACAGCAGACAAGTATAAACACTGGAGTCTACGCGCTCGACGGCACGTCCCGCCGCATGAAACTCACCGCAGCGCCGATCAGCAGCACCACCTTGTAGAGAAGCAGCACCGCAAACGCCTGCCACGGATCCGGCAGCGACTGCGAGAACGTCACATCATTGTCATTCAAGGCGATCAGCGCGGTTTGATTCGTCGAAGGCAGCAGGTGCGTCAGCGACTCACCAAAATCGCCCAGCGACGAGAGCACGAGTCCCGCTAGCGGATCCAGCACCATCAGCCCGATCCCCATCGCGATACCGAAAGCGAACGAGCGTGTGAGCGTTGCCACCGTGAATGCCAGCACGATCGGGAAGAGCATCACATAGAAGTTCCGCAAGAATGCCAGACCTTCGTCGCTCAGCCACGATCCATCGATCGCGCCCATATCCAGGCCATGCCCGCCGACAATCGAGAAGACGATTCCGGCCAGACCACCAACCACCGTGCCAGCGATCACGAACAGCACCGAGACCTCGAAGAGTGCAATCACCTTCGACCAGTACAAGCGCGCCCGCGAGACACCGCTGCCCACCACGGTGCGCATCGTGCCCCAGCTGAATTCCGACCCGATCATCGAGGCTGCCAGCACGACCAGCGCCACCGTGCCCAGGTTCGTCGTTATCTCGGCTGCCGTCGAGATTGAGTCGGGGAAGAGCACCCCGCCGACCGATTGGTCACTCGCCCGGCTCGCCAGGTAGAAGATGCCCATGAACGTCGGCACACCAAGAACCGCCAGGGCCATGATCACCAGCGTCATCACCCGCTTGCGCAACTTCAGCGCTTCCATTTTGACCAGGTTTGAAATCGTTGCCGGGTGCGTTTCCACGCGGATGCTCGTGTTGTTAGCTGTCATGGGTGGCGGCTCCTTGCTCGGCATCCTGCGCTATCACCGGCGCCGGTTCCGTCTCCCCGTTACCGGTCACATCGAGGAATACCTGCTCCAGCGACGAGCTCAGCAGCGTCAGCTCCCAGACATCGATCCCGCGCTCGACCAGCAACCGGTTGAGCGCCGCCGCGTTGAGATCCGTGCCACTGACCAGCACACCGCCAGTCGTGATCTCCACCGTGTGCCCCAGGCCAACTTCCTCGATGATCTCTTGTGCTGCTTCAGGCTTGTTCGTACCAATCCGCAGCCGGTCGTTGCCGTGCACGAGTTCATCGATCAGACCCTCGGCGATCACCGATCCGCGCTGGATGATCACCACCCGGTCGCAGACCTGCTCCACCTCGTTCAGCAAGTGGCTGGAGAGGAAGATCGTCTTGCCCTCGCGCGCCAGTTGCAAAATCAACCGCCGGATCTCAGCCATACCCGCCGGGTCCAGCCCGTTGGTCGGCTCGTCCAGCACCAGCAGTTCCGGGTCGTGCAGCAGCGTCCAGCCAATGCCCAGCCGCTGCTTCATCCCCAGTGAGTAGTTCTTGAAGGGTCGGTGCGCTGCACTCGTCAGCCCGACCGTCGCCAGCACCTCTTCGATCCGTGCGCTGGGTATCCCGCCGCGCAGCTCGCCCATCGCGCGCAGATTGTCGCGACCAGAGAGAAAGGGATAAAACGCCGGCGTCTCGATGATCGCGCCGACCCGGTTCAGCGCCTGATCGCGCCGGTCATTGCCCATCCCAAACAGCTCAATCGAGCCAGCTGAGGGCGTCACAAGCCCCAGCATCATCCCGATTGTCGTGCTCTTCCCCGAGCCATTCGGCCCCAGGAATCCGAACACCTCGCCGCGTTGAACTGAGAAATCGATCTGATTCACTGCCACATGCTGACCGAAGCGCTTCGTCAGCCCGGTGGCTTGCACAATAATGTCGCCATTTGCATGCATGGATGTAGTGGTTCTATCTTTCGTGGCCATTGCCACGGCGTTCCTCCTCATAGTGGTCCTGCCGCCATCATTGGCGGCCTCCGCGACAGGGCCATTCCCGTCACACCATAATCCTACGAGAGCCATAACGCCGCGCGGTCACTGATCTGTGACCAAATTGTGACGGCTTCCGAAACCCCCTTAACCAGCCTCCATTGTTGCGAGCGGCTGTCGCACCTCAACCCACCAACCCCTCAAATATCCCCATCCGACTGACCACTCCAGAGCACAGTCGTGAAATCTCTCCCCGGAGGTGTGACAACGACTGCCACCGTCCCCGTCACACGTCAACCCCCGTTGTCATCCTGAGCCCTTCGACTGCGCTCAGGACAGGCTCCGCGCAGC